>JAGPCH010000290.1 GCA_018058125.1 Ignavibacteria bacterium
ACAATCCGATCAGCTTACATTAAATGAAATTTATTCAAGTAACAGCGCATACATAAAAGCTATTGCAACACAGACAGAGCAGCGTAATCCGGGAGCAGGAACAATCTGGGTGGTAATTGCTGTCGGCGCAGGAGATGTGGGTATCGGAGCTTCACCTGATACTTTATTATATTTCAATTCCACCAACAACGGAAATTCATATTCATTAATAAAACGTGCGTCGCTTAATACAGGAATGAAAATAAATTATGACGATATGGATCTTGAAATCATTGAGCCGTTTACAAATGACAAGTATCTTCATCTTGTACTTTCTATTATCACAGATGGATTCACGGGTTCTTATCTTACCGGGATATTGACATTGAAAAAATCAGATTTAACTTTAAGCGGAGGACCTTCATTCTATTTTCCCGGGACAAATTATAATGTCAGCAAATATTCAAAGCCGAGAATCACATCTGACAATGCAAAATATCCGGTTGAAGCGTATCTTACCGTTGCTGTAACGCAGGATTCCACAGATGGAGTCAATAATTTTATTTTAACAAAAGTCTGTAAAATTTTTAATCCTTATGCCCTGATAAGCAGCAACTCTCAGATCACATATCTTTCTCAAAGCATTCATACACCAGTAATGGGTTATAGCACAGTTGCACAGACTGATGTCGCATACTATAACAGCGGCGGGACTGTTCAGGGTGACAGCATAATATTCATTCAAAGCGGATTTCCGGGCACTGAAAATTTTGTAAATATATATAAAAATTACGGAAATACTCTTTCATATCCATCTTACTCCGGTTCGCTATCAGGATCAAATTATCGTAAGCAATTTGCCAGAGCTGCGTCAAACGGCGGATCAGATCAGAAAAGTATATATATTGTGTATGTAGAAAAAGACAGTTACATGAATTACAATTTCTCATCCATAAACGCTTTTAAAACGACCAATGGAATTAACTGGTTATATACGCAGCTGGCAGGAGGAGGTGATGCAAATTTTGAAGTTAAAAATCCTGATATCATTGGAAGGAGAGAATCTGAAGGGAAATTCTATATCACTAACAAATGGGTTGCACCGGGGAAAGATATTATTTCATCCTTCACTATTCAGAATTCAAACATAAAATCATTTACTGCAGATCACAATAATCAACTTACCGGTTCATTCGCTTCACCTAAACCGTCATTCCGTTTTTTAAATAATGACAGTTGTCTTACTGTCTGGCCGATCTACACCGGAGTTTTTTCATCATGCGGCTGTAAAGCAGTAAGTATGAATCTTGGTTTAATTATAGAAGGTTTGTATCATCCGGATAATGATTCTGCAGGAATAGATATAGCGCAGGTTCATTTAAGAAGTCCTGTCCCGCCATTTAATATAGTAAGCTCGGTCTCCGCTTATAACAATTCATTTTTTACCTATCCGGATGCGTTGCCGGGTAATTATTATATTTCAGTCAGTCACAGGAATTCTATTGAAACATGGTATTATCAACCCGTAAACTTAAATGACAGTGTTTTACAAAACATAGATTTATATTCATCTCAAAGCAAAGCGTACGGCAATAATCTGAAACAAGTAGATAATTCGCCTTTGCTTTTTGCTATATTCAGCGGCGATGTAAATCAGGACGGCTCTGTAAATCTTGCTGATGTATTAAATATAAATAATGATGCAAACACTTTTGTTTCAGGTTATGTTGTGACAGATCTGACAGGAAATGAAATAGTTGACATTACCGATGTTTTAATGGCATATAATAACTCTGTGAATTTTGTGGGTGTGATAAGTCCATGATGTGGATTTGGGATTTGGGATGTAGGATTTGGGAATTGGGATGTAGGATTTGGGAATTTAATGATGTTGGATGTTAGATGTTAGATGTTAGATGTTAGATGTTAGATGTTAGATGTTAGATGTTGGATCTTGAATTTAAAGATATTCAACTACTAACTATTAACTATTAACTACTAACTATTAACTAATACGACTTCTTCCGTCAGCCATTTTTTCGAAATGAGTTCTTTGCAGTTTTGAATACTTTGTAAAAGTGATTTTAACTCATGAAGTAAATTTTCATCACTCCGGATCTTATATAGTTTATTTATGAATTTCAGGAAGTTGGCGAACTGGGTTTTGCTGGCTTCCTGAACTGTCTTATTTCTCAATATATATTTTTTTGAACTTTCAATAAGTGAACTGAATGAAGCTTCATTCCCGGTATTATAAAAGATCTTTAATAAAAGAGTGTTAAGCCTGATCCTGTCTTTCACATTTACCGGAATGTAATGTGACAGTGTCTCAAGCGAGTTCTCATAATCACTTTTGTTGAACAATAACTCCGCCATGCAGATACTATATGAATTTTCCCTGAATTCTTCGTGTACTTCTTTTTTAAATTTTTTAAGAAATTTTTCAGCCTCTTCATACTTTCCGCATTCAACTGCATTAGAGGCAACTGCTTCATAAATATAATGCGCCATGAAATCATTTCCTTCGAGATATGCCTTTGTACTGATAAAATCCTTAAATATATAAAATTTTTCCTCGAGAAATTTCAGATTGCCTTTCATTACCTGCTCATCGCAATGCTTAGCCAGTACAATAAAAATATTCTTCCTGTCTGTTAAAGTTAACACATTAAAATGCTTTTTAATAAGGATCTTCAGCTCATTGAAATGCTTAACATCTCCCGTCAAATAAAGCTTTACACAGTTATAAAAAACATTGATATAAGGAACACCGCTAAACTTGGAAAAATTTTTTTCGAGATATTCTCTGACTGCTTCAAACAATGCAAAATCAAATTTATAATCAAAAGTATATTTTGACTGATTAAGAAGAATGGCATATAGCTTTATGAATTCAGTAATATAATAAACATGCAGACTCTGAGATTGCTTGTCGAGATTGTCTGTTTCAAAAAGCATTTTACTTGAAGTCACAACATGATTTCTCCGCCACTCATCTTCGAGTAGAAATTTATTCTGATAATATATCTCATCCCTTGCATCTTCCGAATCAAGAAATTTATCTGCAAGTTTAAAGTTAGTATTGAATAATGAATTCTGCTTCCTGTTGGTAAGTTCTTTCAAAAGCAGATATTGACCGTAGAATTTCTGCTCTTCAAAATGCCTGTTCTTCAGAAATCTCTCTGCAAGTTTCAGAAGATCTGATATTGTGTTTCTCATTAGAGCATCATTGAACTTCTTCCCCGGAAACAGTTTCATATATATTTTTTCTTTACTAAGTATCTCCGATTTAAATTCAGGATGATATTTTTTCAACTGACTGTATAAATTCATAAGCACCTTTTCCCTGTTAAAATAATCAGAATGTACAAACACGCCAAAGTCCCTGAATTCAGGCTTTGTAAAAGTGCGGAGGAGTTTTATTAAATTTGTGTCTGTCATTTTTTTACCTCAAAGTCTCTAAGACTCAAAGAAAAAAGTGTTAACTGGTTTTCGCCGCGGCGGATGGTTAATTGGTTAATTTTATTTAATATATTCAATATATAAATTTCCTTTAATACTTAGAGTCTTTGAGACTTTGAGGCAAAAATTCCGAAATCAAAAATCCCAATTCCCAAAT
>JAGPCH010000291.1 GCA_018058125.1 Ignavibacteria bacterium
TGACAGATCCGAAGGAGCTTACCTTTATGATTCAAAACATAAACGCAAACTTCTTGATTTCTTTACTTTTGTAGCATCCAATCCTCTTGGAATGAATCATCCTGAATTAAATAATAAGGAATTTATTTCGGAGATTGGTAAAGTTGCTGTGAACAAACCTTCTTTGTCCGATATCTATACAGAGATCCAGGCAGAATTCGTTGATACATTTTTCAGAATTGCCGTTCCTGAATATTTTAAATATTCATTCTTTATTGAAGGCGGAGCATTGGCAGTAGAGAATGCTCTCAAAGCAGCTTTCGACTGGAAAGTTAGAAAGAATTTTGCTAAAGGCTATAAAGAAGAAAAAGGTCATCAGGTTATTCATTTTAAAGAAGCTTTTCACGGAAGAACCGGCTATACAATGTCGCTTACTAATACTGATCCGAATAAGATCCTGTATTTCCCGAAATTCAACTGGCCGAGAGTTTTAAATCCAAAGATTACATTTCCATTAACAGACGAGAATATAAAAGCTGTTGAAGCAAGTGAGGCAGAATCTATCAGACAGATCAAAGATGCTATCATGAATAATAAAGATGATATTGCTTCTATTATTCTTGAACCTATTCAGGGCGAAGGCGGAGACAACCAGTTCAGAAAAGAATTCTTTGAACAACTCAGAACTATCTGTGATGAAAATGAGATCATGCTTATTTTTGATGAAGTTCAGACAGGTATCGCTCTTACCGGTAAATGGTGGGCTCATCAGCATTATGTTCAGCCGGATCTGATTTCCTTCGGAAAGAAAACACAGGTATGCGGTGTGTTATCTACAGGAAGAATTGATGATATTGAAGAGAACGTTTTCCGTAAGCCAAGCAGAATTAATTCTACCTGGGGCGGTAACATGGTTGATATGAAAAGATTCAAAAAGATCCTTGAGATCATTGAAGAAGAAAAACTTGTCAGCAATTGCGAGACGATGGGAATGCATCTTCAGTCAAAATTAAATGAACTTGCCGTAAAATATCCGGATAAAGTTTCTAATGCAAGAGGACTCGGATTGTTCTGCGCTTTTGACGCCAAAGACTCTGAGATGAGAAACAGCATTACAGCCAAAGCTCTTGAGAATGATCTGATGATACTCGGTTGCGGTCAAAAGTCAGTCAGATTCAGACCGCCGGTAAATATTACTGCTGATGAAATTGATACAGGCATTGGAATTCTTGATAAAGTCATTAGTCAGCTTTAAATTATTATTTTTAACAAATATGAATTTTTAAAAATCAATCAGTGAAAATTTTTTTGCTGATTGATTTTTTTTATAAGCTTTAATTGTACTTTTAATTCTGCTTTTAATTTTAATTCTACTTTTAATTCTAGTATGGATAATTATACGCCACAATACTTTCACGTCTTAGCAAAACCAACCGGAGCAATTTGTAATCTAGATTGTAAATATTGTTTCTTTCTATCAAAGGAAATGCTTTATCCCGGAAGCAGATTCAGAATGGCAGATGAACTCCTTGAAGAGTATATAAAGCAAATGATCGATTCGCAGGAAACCAATGAAGTTTACATTTCATGGCAGGGCGGCGAACCGACTCTTATGGGAATAGATTTCTTTAAACGAAGCATTGAGCTTGAAGAAAAATACCGTAAACCCGGAACGAGAATATCTCATACAATGCAAACAAATGGTATTCTAATTGATGATGACTGGTGTGAGTTTTTTAAAAAGAATAATTACTTGATCGGACTGAGTATCGACGGAACTAAGGACCTTCACGACTTTTACAGAGTGGATAAAGGCGGTCACGGAACTTTTGATAAAGTCATCAAAGCCGCGAAACTTATGGATAAGCATAAAGTGGATTTCAATCTGTTGACGACCGTTCATGCGCATAATGCCGATTTCCCTCTTGATATCTACAGATTTTTCAGAGATGAAATTAAAGCAAAATTTATACAGTTCATACCGATAGTGGAACGTGATAATGATACCGGATTTCAGGAAGGTAAAAAAGTTACGGACAGATCTGTCTCTTCAGAAAAATGGGGAAATTTTCTTATTAAGATTTTTGATGAATGGGTAAGACGTGATGTAGGCGAATTGTATGTTCAGATGTTCGATGCTGCGCTTGCTTCATGGTACGGTACAGAAACTGCTATGTGTATCTTTACTGAAAAGTGCGGTAAAGCACTTGCGCTCGAGCATAATGGCGATCTGTATTGTTGTGACCATTTTGTAGAACCCAAATATCTACTTGGCAATATTATGGAAGGCAGCATGACAAAACTTGTTAATTCCGAAAAGCAAATTAAATTCGGAAATGATAAACTTGACACACTCCCCGATTTTTGCTTAAAATGTGATGTAAGATTTGCATGTCACGGAGAATGCCCTAAGAACCGATTCATTAATACTCCGGAAGGCGAACCCGGATTAAATTATCTTTGCGAAGGTTACATGAAATTCTTTAAGCATATAGATTATTCCATGAAATATATGGTTCAGAAGTTAAAGGCAGATGAAGCGCCTTCAGATATTGTGAAACACTTTGCTAAACTTGATAAAACATATACACGGGAAAAAAGAAACTATCCGTGCTACTGCGGAAGTGTGAAGAAATTTAAAGATTGTCACGGTTCAGCTTACCTCTAAAGTTCCGCTATGGATTTAACATTCAGCTCTGTAGAGGCGTTATGTCGGTAGAAAGTATCTTTCGGTTGAAAATACAAAGTTCGCCAATTCAGAGTTTAATTTTTACAATATAATCCTTATCTTTATTAAGATTCAGTTTAAATAACATTCAGTATTTTGATACCAGAAGACATTAAAGATACATTTGTAAACTACCTCAAAGACAAAGCCCACAGGATCACCAATGAAAGATTTCTAATCCTGGATGCATCACTTAACATGGATGAACATTTTGACGCGGATGAACTCTATCTCAAAATGAAAAATGATTACATAAATGTCTCAAGAGCTACGGTATATAAGACCCTGGAATTAATGAGCGAATGTCATATTCTCACAAAGCATAATTTCAAAGGAGACAGAACGCGTTATGAGACTAAGATCGGAAGGAATCCTCATTATCATATTATCTGCGTGAAATGCAATAAGATCATCGAATATGAATATCCTGAACTTGAAAAAATTCAAAGGAAGATATGCAAAGATAATAATCTTGAAATGGTTGACCATTCCATTCAGGTATTTGCCAAATGCAAAGATCCTAAAAATTGTAAAAGTAATATTAATCAGAATAATTTAAATTAATTTATCATCAGCATCCGCAAACTCCATATTAACATTAAAATGAAAACTGCTTCTGACCTTAAAATCGGCGAAAAGGCTGTTATTAAGGATATTGATAATTCTCATCATTCATCTCACAGAATTCTTGAAATAGGCTTTACCCCGGGTCAGGAAATTCAGCTTTTGAGCAGATCTCTATTTAATGATCCTATTGCTCTATCAATTAGAGGCAGTGTGATAGCTATCAGGAAAAGTGATGCGAACTGTATTATAATTTGAGTGATCAGACATTAAATAAAATACCATTGATAACTCTTGTCGGGCAGCCAAACTCAGGCAAGAC
>JAGPCH010000292.1 GCA_018058125.1 Ignavibacteria bacterium
CGGTGCAGAACTCCAGGTTGCAATAGAATTCCGGTGCTTTACGGCTATATAGTAAGGTGTACCGTTTGATATAGAATAGAAATTTATCAGCTCCGGTACACCCTGACCACCCAAACCTTTTCTTGATTCAATCAAATTATATGGTGATACGCTGCTTCTTAAATCAACTGTTATGGTATCCTGATTCGGACATAATTCAAAATTCATTGAAAGATTCATTTTAAAGCTTGACGAAGGACCCATATATTTTATTATGTTAGCATATCCGACTGCAATTGCAGTATCGGGATGAACTGCTTTTACACAGAATAATGGATTGCTTCCCGCATTGATTATCTGCCATGTAGTTCCTCCGTTTGTAGTTCTCATTGCCGAACCCGGTACCGCAAATCCGCCTCCTGAAACTACGAATCCGGTATTTGCATCAGCAAAATCCAATCCGGTAAGATTATTTGGAATCTGAGACGCTAACTGATTCCAGTTAACTCCTCCGTTAGTTGTTTTAAAAAGACTTCCTGACCAGCCGCATGCAAAACCTGTATTTGAATTGACCATGTCGATTCTTAACAGTTGTGTCGTATGCGTAAATTGTAAAGCCCATGTCCCTCCTTTGTCTGTAGTTTTCAATATATATCTTCCGGCAACAGACCACCCTGTATTATTGTCAATGAAACTGAAATCCTGAAATGATAACCCGGCATTTATAAGACTGAAACTCTGACCTGAATTTGTTGATCTTAAATATACACCGTTGTTGCATCCTGCTATCACTACATTTTCATCAACCGCTGCTATTGAATTAGCAGCCTGCGGAGTTAATGAAGGGATTGAGGTCCAGTTCTGTCCGCTGTTTGTAGTTTTAATTATTGATCCGCCTTCTCCGCATATATAACCTGTATTGTCATTCAGAAAATCAATGTCTCTGAAATTTTCAGTCTGGGCGCCGCCGAAATTTGTTGACCAGGTACTTCCGAAATCAGAAGAGTAAAGCACCGAATTTGGACCGGCATCACCGATCACCCATATTTTTCCGCTGGCAGAATTTGCATAAATTCCCGATAAATAATTATTGTGTTTTGATGATGAAATAGTTGACCAGGTATTTCCGTCATCTGTTGATTTATATATAAGCCCGGTGAAACCTGAGATCACAATGGTATTTCCTATCTTATCAATTGAATACATAGAGTTTGTAATATTGTCCGGCGGTGCGCTGCTCGTGAAATTCAGTGAACTCCAGTTCAGACCATAGTCTGTAGATCTGTATACATTATTCTTATCCCCAACAAGAAAAATTTCAGGATCATTGAACTGAATGTCTTTCATGAGCTGATCTGTAGCCGGAGCAGGTCTGGAGATCCAGGAACTTCCTCCGTCAGATGTAAAATAAAATGAACCTGCGTCACCTCCTATAAATCCTGTATTGGCATCTTTAAACTCAACACTGAAATGAGTATCAAAATTTGCAGAAGTAGGGATATTAGTCCAGACCGTACCTCCGTCCGTGGATTTATAGAAATTTTTTCCGCCGACTGCATAAATGTTATTTGCATCAAGTGCATAGATATCCTGAAACTGATCTGTACCACCCATCGCCATCGCAGACCAGTTAGCTCCTCCGTTAGTAGTTTTAAAAGCTGATGACAAGTAATTACCAACAGCATAACCTGTGCTGTTATTTAAAAAGTAAATTGAAGTAATTGTTGTACTTGGCAGAATCACGTTTGACCAATTCTGCCCGCCGTTTGAAGTTCGCGAGATTAGTCCGTTCAGATTCTGATCACCTGTAGCAAAGCCGTTATTTCCGTCAAAGAACCATCCATCCCTGATACGCGGAGGATTGTAGCCGGTATAATTAGACACATCGGATCTTGAGATCCAGTTTATACCTCCGTTTGTTGTCTTAATTATACTGCCGTTAAAACCCAATCCTATCCACTCCGTCTCGGAGATCATTTGAATGGATCTTATATCATCTCCTGTCGGGTTTCCCATACTCCATTTCCAGTTCTGACTCCATTGTGAAAATGCATCATGATTACCTGAGATCATGATCAGAAGTAATGCCAAAGAAAATTTTAAAAGAATTTTTTTCATTTTTCGATAATGTTAAAATTTGATCAATAAATTATTGTGTTAAGTATTTATCTAACTTAGTTAAAGTAACACGAAAGTTCAATTTGCAGATTCCCGGATCTTCACCGGTTAAAATGTTTTAATAAGTAGATTTTATTGCTATTTTAGACATATATGAATATGAAATCTTCACCACCAATAAATATCAAACTCATTCAGGGATTAAGTCTGATTTCACAAAAAGAATTAAGTGAATTTGTTTTTTTTTCAATATCCAAATATTTCTCGGGCCAGAGAAGCTACTCCAATATCTTAAAAATTCTTAAAGCTCTTCATAAATCCGGTTTCAAAGGTCATGATAATAATAGCATACTCGGGCTTTTGATGAAAGAATTAGAACTAAGCAAAAACACATTACAGAACAGGATTTCCGAGCTCTATAAGATCTTTGAAATGTTCATTGTGATCAGAGAGTTAAAATATTTACCGTTTGAAAGAAATAGAATTCTGATGAATTATTATTCCCAAAAAAACTCTTTCAAATTATTTGATTATGTTTATAACTCTGCATTTGAATTTCAGAAAAAGGAAAAAGTATCCTCTGAAAGAATGAAAAGGGATTATTCTCTGTACGATCTTTCATCTACCAATTATTTTTTCCGAGGCAACAGTAAATCTTATACCGAACATTTTTCCTTGAAATCAGACTATCAGATTTATGCATTCTTAATAGATTTGCTTAAAAACGGTATAGAAATTCATCAGCAAAATTTCATGAGTTTAAAGCATAATTCCCGATTACCGGAAAAGGTAATTGAAAATCTGCCTGTCAATGTGATACTCAAAGAACTGAAAAAATCTAACACACAATATTACTATCTGATCATGATCGTTTACGAAATGTATCTTTCCTTCGGGGATTACTCCGTGAGCAGGCATTTCAAAAATGCAGTCAGGATACATAAGAAAATAAAAGCATCACTTTCTGATGACGATAATCAGTTTGTGTATTTATTATTCATTACATATTGCATCAATCAGACTCATTTCGAAAAACCCGAATTTTATAAATTTTTGTTTAACATCATCAGTCAAAAGCTTAAAGACGGATACTACAGGGAGCTTACCGAAAATAATTTCCCGGTAAACAATTTCAGAGATTATGTTTTCATTGGGCTTAAGATAGGTGAAGTGGAATGGGTAAGATCTTTTATAAAGGAATATTCACATTGCCTTCCTCCGGAATACAGAAAAGATGATGTATTGATAGCGGAAGGAATGGTTGCAGTCAAGGAAAGAAAGTTTGAAAAAGCTATAATGCTGCTGAATAAAGTCAGAAAGAAAAATTATCTTCATTATACAGATTCATCATTTCACAAATTAAGAGCATATTACCAACTCGAACATTATGCCGACGCATTGATTGAAATAGAAAGGATAAAAAAATACTTCAAGTCGAACAAAAACATACCTGCAATATTCCTGGAAAAGTATTCGCCGTATTTAAAAGATATA
>JAGPCH010000293.1 GCA_018058125.1 Ignavibacteria bacterium
ACTCAATACTCAATACTCAATACTCATTACCCAATACCAAATCTTTTCTCTCCCGAGTAAACATTAAACCTGTCCTTTTTTAAAAACCCTATCAGAGTGATATCTGATTCTTCTGCAAGCCGGACAGCCAGACTTGATGGTGCGCCAATAGCGACTACAACTTTTATTCCCGCCATCACAGCTTTTTGAATCAATTCAAAACTTGCTCTTCCGCTCAGCAGTAATATTTTATTACTCAAAGGTAAAACTTCTCTGATAAAACATTGACCAATTACTTTATCCAGAGCATTATGTCTTCCGACGTCTTCCATAAGCAATTCAAATTTTCCGGTGAGATCAAACAGGACTGATGCATGAATGCCTCCTGTAGTTTGAAAAATCTTTTGTTTGTTTTTTAACTCTTCTGTCAGCTTATAAATAACATCAGGCTCTAATATGATGTCGTCTATTAAATCCTTAAAAACGGAAACCGATCTGATCGCATCAATACTTGTCTTTCCGCAGACACCGCAGCTTGAGGTGGTATAAAAATTTCTTTCGGAGTTTTTCAGATCCGGTCTTACATTCTCAGTCAAAGAAACTAATATTTTGTTTTCATCAAACGGCAAAGTTTTAATTTCATTTATCTGATCTGCATTTTGAATTATCCCTTCCGTGAAAAGGAAACCCGCTGCAAGCTCCTTGTCATTTCCCGGAGTTCGCATTGTTATCGAAATGGTTTTAATAATACGATCTTCATTATCTCCATATACAAGCTGAATCTCAAGCGGCTCTTCCATTGCAATGATGTCTTCTAATAACTCTGACTCTTTTCCCGAATATTTACTTATCTTTATTTTCAATGAGGACTTCATACTATATTTATATCCGCTTTGTGTTTAAAATTATATTTTTGGATCAGTCTTTCGGTTTTCTGAAGTTCCTTTGGTGAATTAACATTCAGCAAAGTTAGTTCTGATGCAGTTTCTATAGTTTCTACATTCTCACTTCTTAGAATTCTGCTTAATGAAAAATTCTCATTGATAAAATTTTCTTTGATGATTTTTAAAAAATCCGGTTCATAAACAGTGAGTAAAGGTTCGAGTATATTGCCATTACTTTTATTTATGTAACAAACCGCTCTTTCATTCCTGTGCTGAATCAATTTATCAAGACTTTCCCGGTCAATAAAAGGATAATCACATCCAATTGCGAATACGGCAGTATCAGGATATTTTTCCCTGAAACTTAACAGCGCTGACATCGGACCGGTGTTTTCATATTCCGGAAGATCGGTCAATGTTTTATATTCGGCGGCTATACTGTCTTTCTGAGATTCCTTACAGGAAATAAAAACTTCATCACACAGCTCTTCAAGTAACTCATACAGAAAATATTTATGCTTCTTATTATTATAAAAAGTAAGTTCACCTTTATCAAAACCCATACGTGAACTCTTACCCCCGCACAGAACAAGCCCGTATAATTTATTTCTTTTTGACAAATTTTGTTTATTGATTTGTTATAAAATAAGTAAACAGCGTGGAAGATTAAATAACTAATATTCTCATTTCATCAATGGGTTTTTGTCTCAAAGTCTCTAAGTCTCTAAGTCTCAAAGAAAAGCAAATACAAAAAATTTAATTAATTTTAAACTGATTGGAACAGTCTAGCTAGTATATGTTTTTAATTCATATTCCTTATAGTTAATATAAGGCTTTGAGACAGACTCAGCAGCTTGAGAGAAATTAAACAAAAACCCCCACCCTCAATGGCTATAAGTTTTAACAATATAAATTTTATTTAAAATACTTATTCTATAGCTAAGAGTCTTAGAGTGTTAGCGGTATAAAAACCAAATCCAAAATTCCAATTCCCAAATTTCTCTCTCTCTTCTTCCTCAAAATTGAAAATATAAAGACTTATATTTGTTCACTAAATCAAAATGAAATCTCTCAAAGCATTAATTCCTTACATACGCAAATTTAAAAAGAAAATATTAACGGGTTTCGTTTTTATTTTGCTTTCAAATTCCACGGATGCCATTTACCCATTGATAATTGGTGCAGCAATTGATGATCTTACAAAAGGAACTTTGCAGCACAGTCTTCTTGCTTATGCGCTTGCAGGAATTGGAGTTGTGATCGTAAGAGGTACTTTTCTGTTTCTGACGAGACAAACCCTTATTGTTACATCGAGAGAGATTGAGAATGATCTCAGATATGATTTTTTTGCGCACCTTCAGAGAATGTCAAAAGGATTTTACAATATCCGTTCGACAGGTGATATTATGGCGCATGCCACCAATGATATAAGCAATGTCCGGAATTTTGTAGGTCCGGGAATAATGTATTCATTTCAGACATTGACAAGAATTATAATAACGCTGTTTATATTGTTTTCAATTAATTCAACCGTAACACTCCTTGCTCTTTTACCGCTTCCATTAATAACATTCATTGTTTATAAAGTCGGGAAGCTTACATTCAAAAGATCATTACGGGTAAATGAAATATTCTCAGATCTTACAACAAAGGCTCAGGAATGTCTGTCGGGGATCAGAGTGATCAAATCCTATGTCCGGGAAAAAAATGAGTCGGATGAGTTTGATAAGATATCTTTTGATTATCAGAAAAAAAATCTTTTACTTGCAAAAGTACAGGCGTTCTCTTTTCCCATGATGTTTCTGCTGACAAGTCTTTCGGTAATTATAGTATTGTACTATGGCGGCATTCAGGTAATTGAGGGTAATATGACAATCGGAAATATTTCATCATTTCTCATTTACATCGGGCAACTCACATTTCCAATGATAGCTTTCGGCTGGATAATCAATCTCATTCAGAGAGCAGCTCCTTCTATGCAGAGGATCATGAATATTATAAATACAAAACCTGATATAGCTGACAATAAAGATACTGATGATAAGATCACTAAGGAGGACATTAAAGGTGAAATAGAATTTAAAAATGTTTCCTTCAAATACCCGCTTTCAAATTCTTATGCTTTGAATAATATTAATCTGAAGATCCGTCACGGAACAACACTAGGAATAATCGGGCATACAGGTTCAGGTAAAAGCACTTTGATCAATCTTATCCCGAGAATATGGGACGCGACGGAAGGAAACATTTACATTGACGGTATGGAAATTAAGAAGATACCGCTGAAAGTATTGAGAGAATCAATAGGAATAGTACCTCAGGAGTCTTTTCTCTTCTCAGATTCAATTGAAAAAAACATTGCTTACTCTGATGATATCATTGATGAAGATAATGTGATCATTAATTCAAAGATAGCCGGTTTGTATAAAGACATTGAAAACTTTCCTGATAAATTCAAAACTATGCTTGGCGAAAGAGGTATCACATTGTCCGGCGGACAGAAGCAGCGGACTTCCATTGCAAGAGCTATTTATATAAAACCGGAAATACTGATAATGGATGATTCCTTATCAGCCGTAGATACAAAAACCGAAGAGGAAATATTGCAGGAGCTTAAACTCATAATGAATGACCGAACGAGCATTATTATTTCACACAGGATCTCGGCTATTCAGAATGCTGATAATATAATAGTAATGAGT
>JAGPCH010000012.1 GCA_018058125.1 Ignavibacteria bacterium
TAAGAGCAACCGATGAAGAAAAAGAAGAGGATGATGAAGAGCTGGATGATGATATAGATGATACAGATGATATAGATGATATAGATGATATTGGTGATAATGAAGATACAGATGATATTGAAGATATTGAAGATACCGAAGATGATGAAGACACAACAGAAGAAGTAAACGAAGAAACAGACAAAGAGACAGACAAAGAAACAGAAGAAGATTCAGAAGAAGAAGACACAGAATCAGAAGAAGATTCTGAAGAAGAACCTGAAGCAGGCAATAAGAAAGAAGACCTGGAAGATGAAAATAAAGAAACGGTAGACGGTAATGTATAAAATCGCTGCGGCAATAAAGCGGAAAAATTTATAAAAACAATAATAGTAATTTAAATAATAGAATGTCTGAAACCCCTATAAAAGCAAAGAAACAAAAAGTAATTGGTATTGTCAGAGACATCAATATATCAAAGGATGATCTGTTGGATTATCTTAAAACAATTGGTGTGGAGGCGACTATTAATACTACTCTGGAATCAGACATTGTAGAAAAAGTTTTCGGACATTTTAAGAAGGATATTGAAAAAGAAGATAAAAGACTCTCAAAGTCCGTTGAATTTATTAAGAAATATGATGTAGTAATATCTGATGCGCAGGAAAAGATCCAGCAGGAAGAAGACAAGCTGAAGCAGATAGAAGATGAAAAAAGGATGAAGAAGATGATAGAAGAGGAAAATCAGAAAAAAGAAGAAGAGAAAAGATTACAGGAAGAAAAGGCATATAAAGAACGCGCTAAGATCATTAAAGATGAAAAAGAAAAAGAAAAGGAAAAGAAAGCAGCTCTAAGATCTTCCAAATCTAAAACAACAACGACAACTAATTCAAAAGAATCTCAAAAAGAATCACAAAAAGGACCGGTAAGAAAAGATAAACCATTTATTCCGGCTAAACCAATTGTTAAAACCGAACCAGTAAAGGGAACTGCGACTCCGGAAAAGAAACCGGTTCAGGGCGAAAGAAAACCATTTGACCCTGCAAGACAAAAACCGTTTGACAGAAACAGGAAAAAGGGAAATTATGAAAAGGTATCGATCAAGGATCTGAAGAAAGATGACAGCAGAAAACCTAAACCGCCGGGCGAAACTCCAAAGACCGGTACAGGTACGGGTGACGGAACGAAAACATTTACAAGGGCGAAACTTCCTGACAGAAGCTCAAGCGATAAAAGATTCAGGGATAAGAGAGAAAAAGAAAAAAAGAAACCGGAAACCGAGCAGGAAAGAAGACGCAGAGTAAAACTTGAAAAGACACACAGAGCTAAAGGCGCTACGCAAAAAGAAATTGATGAAGCCATCCGTGAAACATATGCTAAGATGGATACAGACACTTCTTCTGCCCGAAGTCTTGCAAGAAAAAGGAAGAAAAAGGAAAGGATAGAAGAGGAAAAAAAGATCATGGAGGCAAAAGAAGCTTCCAAGCATATTATGAAAGTAAATGAGTTTTTATCTACTTCAGAACTTGCAGGTCTTATGGGTGTTGATGCAAACGAGATCATAAAGAATTGCTTTAAACTTGGTATCATGGTTTCGATTAATCAGAGACTAGATAAAGATATCATTGAGCTTATATGCGGTGACTTTGGATTCCAGGTTGAGTTTCAGAAAGAATATGAGGAAGAAATTCTCGAAGAAGCTCCGGATATAGTAGAAAATCTAAGAGAGAGAGCTCCGGTAGTAACAGTCATGGGACACGTTGATCATGGAAAGACATCACTTCTTGACTATCTCAGAAAAGCAAATGTAGTTGCAGGTGAAGCCGGCGGTATAACTCAGCATATAGGAGCTTACAAAGTTTCGCTTGATAACGGAAAGGAAATAACCTTCCTTGATACACCGGGTCATGAAGCTTTTACGGCAATGAGAGCAAGAGGAGGTCAGGCGGCTGATATAGTTGTGCTTGTCGTAGCGGCAGATGACAGCGTTATGCCTCAGACAATAGAAGCTATTGCTCACGCAAGAGCTGCAAATGTGCCGATTGTCATTGCGATCAATAAAGTTGACAAACCCGAATCAAATCCTGAAAGAATTAAACAACAGCTTTCCGAAAAAGATATACTTGTTGAAGACTGGGGTGGTAAATATCAGTCAGTTGAAATTTCTGCAAAACACGGAAAGAATATTGATTCGTTACTTGAGAAGATATTGATTGAATCTGAACTGCTCGAACTAAAAGCCGATCCGGATAAAGAAGCCAGAGGTGTTGTGCTCGAAGCAAAACTTGATAAAGGTAAAGGACCGATCGCAACAGTGCTTGTTCAGAAGGGTACGTTGAAAATTGGCGATACTTTTGTTTCAGGTATTTACAGCGGAAAAGTAAAAGCTATGTTTGATGAAAGAGATCATAAGCTTGATGAATCGCTGCCTTCAACTCCGGTCGTTGTGCTCGGATTCGACGGAGTGCCTCAGGCAGGTGATACATTTATTGTGCTTGATTCTGAAAGAGACTCTAAAGCTATCTCACTCAAGAGACAGCAGCTTAAGCGTGAACAGGATTACAGGTCTGTAAAGTTTGTTACGCTTGATGATATTTCGAAACAGATTCAGGAAGGTAAACAGGTAGAGCTGAAGATCATATTGAAAGCTGATACAGACGGTTCGGCTGAAGCACTTAAAGATTCATTGCACAAGCTTACAACTTCCGAAACCAAGGTTCTTGTTATTCACAAAGCAGTCGGTTCGATAAGTGAATCTGATATTCTTCTTGCTGAAGCATCAGGCGCTATTGTCATAGGATTTAATGTAAGACCGAATCTTAATGCGAGAAAGCTTGCGGAGAAAAATAAAATAGACGTAAGATTATATAATATTATATACAACCTGATTGACGAAGTTAAACACGCTCTCGAAGGTATGCTGGCTCCGGATATTTCTGAAGAGGTAACATCTACAATTGAGATAAGACAGGTTTTCAAAGTTCCGAAGATCGGAAATATCGCCGGATGTTATGTTCTCGACGGTAAGGTTACAAGAAACAGTAAAGTGAGATTACTCAGAGACGGCTTTGTAATATTCGACGGCGGAATATCTTCTCTTAAGAGAATTAAAGATGATGTAAAAGAAGTGGAGTCTGGATATGAATGCGGAATCAGTCTTGAGAATTTTAATGATGTGAAAGTCGGTGATATTATAGAAGGATACAAGATCGTTGAGACTAAGAGAAAACTTGAATTAAATAAGTAGTTTTAAAAAGTTAAAAGTTAAAAGTTAAAAGTTAAAAGTTAAAAGTTAAAAGTTAAAAGTATATAAAGATAAGTCAGTATGTCAGTAAGAATGGAAAAGGTCGGTGAAGAGATAAAGAATAAGCTGAATTCTGCTATGTCCAGGGATCTTTCTGAAATAGCCGGACTTGGTTTGGTAACCATTACAAAGGTTCTGATGACTCCCGATCTGAAGATCGCACGGATCTATCTGAGTTTTCTCGGTAATAAAGAACCGATAGACACCTGCCTTGAGAAGATCAATAACAAAAAGAAGCATATAAGATATTTACTGGCAAAGCAGATCGTTTTAAGATATATGCCGGATCTGGTTTTTTATCATGATGATACTCTCGAATATGCCGATAAGATGACAAAGCTATTGAATGAAGTCAAGGAACAGGACGAATCACTTCATAAAGATAATCCATCTGTCTCTGAATCAAATGAATCAAATGAATCAAATGAATCAAATGATTCAAATGATTCAAATTTAACAAATGTATCAGATAAATAGTAAAAGGAACAATTATTCGTTACCCGAAGATTTTTTTACCCAATACCCAATACCCAATACCCAATACTTATTACTTATTACCTATTACCTATTACCTAATACTTAATACCATTTGCAAGACGCAACCCAAACCATCGAAAGCAACTCCGGCAAAATATTCCTAATCGACAAACCCCTCAATTTCACAAGTGCAGACATAGTAAGAATATTCAAACACGAACTCAATTTAAAAAAAGTCGGACATTCCGGTACGCTTGATCCTAAGGCGACGGGTTTGCTGATTTTATGTTCGGATAAAATGACAAAGAAGATCAATGACTTTATTGAATATGATAAAGAATATGAAGGCATAATCCGGATCGGCGCAAAGACAAAGAGTTTTGATACGGAAAGTGAAGAGGAAGATGTTATTGAAAAGTTTGAGATCAGTGATGTAGAAATAGAAAAAGTCAGGGAAAGTTTCATGGGTGAGACCGAACAAATGCCGCCTATGTTTTCTGCATTAAAGCATAAAGGAAAACCGCTTTACAAACTTGCAAGAAAAGGCAAAGAGATAGAGCGCCAACCGAGAAAGATCAACGTTACGGAGTTTGATATAAAAAGAGTAAGTGATACTGAGCTTTCATTCAGAATCTCGAGCAGTAAGGGAACGTATATTCGGACGATTGCAAACGACTTTGGCGAGAAACTCGGAGTCGGCGGATATCTGAAAGAATTAAGAAGAACCCGGGTAGGAGATTTTAAACTTGGTGAATTTGAACTTACGGCGAGAGAGATTCGATATACGATTTTTGATCTTTGATTTTAGATTTTTGATTGTGAAGATGCGCTTTCCTAACTTCATACATCCCGCAAACCCGTTTCGCTGTAAAAATCTCGGTTTAAATTAATGTCATTGCGAAAGACTCTGCGCTCCCGTTCATCACTATCATGAACTTTATTCCCTTATGGGGATAATGTCCTTATAAGATATTTATAAATCAAAAGGCTCTCAGTATCCGGGAAAAGGATTTTAGTGTTTTCAATAATATCTTCCAGATAATTTATGGTCAATTCCTTATTGATTTCAAGTTTTGAGCAAACAGAAACAAATTCGGAAATATTCTTGCTTGTTGTATATAATTCAATTGACTCATCATTCAGTAATTCTGAAGCTCTTTTATGAAATACAGAGTTTCTGTCTAAGTCATAAATGAAAATGTTAGTATCTACCAACATTTTATTCATAAGACAGATCCCTTAAATTAATCTTATCCGCTTTTCCCTTTAAATCAACTGATGCTGAATGCTTCCAGTCTTTTTTAGTTTTGTTCTTTTCCACTTCCTTTATAGTTATCTCAACTTCTTTTCCAATCAAACTTTTTGAGTTAGCAATCTTCAAAGTATTACTTCTTAATATAGTTTTTATTTTTAATGTTCTCATAATTTGCTAATAAAGTATTTGTATTTCTGTATCTAAATTGCAAATTTTATAGATGAATAAAAAAGAATTTATTCTATAAAATTAAGTATCTCTGCAGAGTCATTTCGCTTTTAGAATTTCCGGAGAAGAACATAATCTGTGCGAAAGATTCTATGAGCCTGTTCATCGCTTTTGCCCAATCAAATTCTTCCAGTACTCACAGCGGATGATGGTTTCCTGCTTTACCGGTTATTTGCCAGCTTCTCAAAGGATATATTTAATAGTGCGTGGTATAAGATTTATTATTATCCGGGTTATTTTTTCGAAGCATCGGATTTTGTAGCTTGACTTTACATGGTAGTGGTGATACTTTGCCAAAACTCAGGAAGGATATTTCTCACCCCCCAATAAAATATTAGAGAAATATTTCAGGAAAATTTTAAATGCTCCTTAATTTTAAATTGAACAAATATGAAAAAATTTATTTTTTTTCTATCCGCTTTTACTTTCTTTAGACAAATACCCGTGATTATACTTATTACATTTTCTAATTTCAGTATGAAGTCTTATGCTCAGATTCAGCAAATATGAAGATTTACTTCAATGGTTCTTCGAACTTTAAAATAATTAATTTTTTAAATTCCAAAAAACCCCAAAAAAAAATTTATGAAAAATATCTTAGTTATAATATTATTTTCTGTAATTCTTGACCCTGTATTGACGAATGCTCAGGTGACACAGGAGTGGGTGGCGACGTATAATGGAACAGGTTCGGGGGCATACTATGCTAAGAAAAACGCGGTAGACAAATTTGGAAATCTGATAGTCTGTGGAAAAAGTGACAATGCATCAATTGATTATATGGTTCTAAAATATAATTCTTCCGGTGCTTTGTTATGGTCACAAATTTATGATGGAACAGCGAATAGCTCAGATCAACTTGCGGATATGATACTGGATGATTCGGGAAACGTGTATGTAACGGGAAGCAGCAATGAGGGAGCAGCGAACGGATATTTTAACTGGCTCACAATAAAATACAGCCCGGATGGCGTAATGAGATGGAAGAAGAGTCTTGACTGGACGATGCATAAAGAAGATGTACCCTACTCGATCACGCTTGATAAAAATGGAAATGTATATGTAGCCGGTTATGGCTGGGCTCCCGGGGGGCTTCAAAATTTTGACATGATTCTTGCAAAATATAATAATGAAGGAATAGAACAATGGGTAAGAGCTTATGATTCAAATCCTCCCGGTCATGCTGACTGGGGATATTCAGTAGTTTGCGATGACTCGGCGTGCTCTTATATTTCAGGTTATTCATATTCAAGTAATGTTATCACAATAAAGTATGATGAATCAGGAAATCAGGTATGGCTTAGAGAATATCCCAGGTTAAATGCTGAATATCCTATTCCTTTGTTTTCAGAAATTGATCAGCATGGCAATGTAATTGTAAACGGTTATTATCAAGTTGCAGGACAATCTAATTTTGTGACACTTAAATATGACAGAAGCGGAATTCAACTTTGGGATCGAGTTTTTGACAGTCCTGTAGGTACTATAGATTTTGTATACGATATATTTATAGATGACAGTTCCAATGTATATATAGCCGGTTCGACTCAGGGTCAGGCAACATTTCATGATATTCTTTTAATAAAATATTCTCAATACGGGGATACTATATGGATAAGGACTTATGATGATGGGATAGGTGAAGCCGATATTGCATATTCCTTATATGTTGATCACAATCAAAATGTTTATGTTACAGGCAAAACATATACGCTTAACAAAAATGATGACTTCATAACGCTAAAATTCAACTCAAATGGAGATATAATCTGGAATAAAAAATATTCATTACCCAATACTAATATTTCCTATTCCATTGCACTCGATATGTACGACAATGTTTTTATTTCAGGGTACACTGACTTATCCTTAAGCGAATCAATGGCAGTATCCATAAAGTATTCTCAGTTGACGGGAATGGAAATTAACAATAACCAAACTGCAGAAGAATATTACATTAAGAATTATCCCAATCCATTTAATCCAAAAACTGAGATCAGATATAACTTAGGAACAGCAGGCAGTGTTTCCTTGAAAGTCTTTGACACCAACGGCAAAACAGTGAAAGATATCATCAACGGGAAGCAAAATTCCGGTCAACACACTGTTGAGTTTGACGGAAATGAACTTCCCAGCGGAGTATACTTCTGCGCATTGATAGTAAATGGGGTTAATATACAAATTACTAAAATGGTTTTGTTAAAATAAACGGTAATGAAATTTATCAGAGCACCATGAATATCTGTACAATTTTAAAAAAGGGAACTGACGTTTCCTGAATTTAAGCCGCCAAGCCGATTCAAAGAATAATCTTAAATTAAATAAATTAAGATTATGTCAGTCCCTTTTTATTTAAAGAAAAAACTTTAAACAAACACAATATTTTTTTTTAAACCTTAAACTTAATTAAGAATATGAAAAACTTAAAATCTAAAATTGAAACCACTATAGTGATATTTTATTTTCTGATAATTTCTCAATCAGGATATTCACAATCAACTTATTTTGAAGAACCTGTCTCAGTGCCTATATTTGGTGAAACTATAACAAGCAACACACAGAAATTTGTTTATTCAGATTTAAGCGAAATATCCAGTAACAGGTTGGATTTGGTTGCAGGAGTTACTCAAACGGGATTTGACCCTCCTTTTGTGTATTATTTCACAAATGGAAACTGGTACAAAAACGAAAATAATACAAATTTCAATGCAGAGGTAACAAACAACAGATTTATTTATCAGGATACTTCGCTAAATTTTAATGGGATTAATGGCCTGCTTTTCGCAAAATTAAATAGTACTGCTTCAATTAATAAAGAAGTTGTTGCAACAAGAGCTTTAGATAATAAACTTTATGTATTTTTGAATAATGAAGGGGTAATAGCACAGAGCTTTACGCAATCTTTCATTGTAAACGGAAGTGTTGCTGCAGTTGGCAAATTTACAAATGATACATTAGAAGATGTAGCTGTCATTTCCGGAGGTGATTTAAATATCTACAAAAATTTAGGAAACAGTACATTAGATACTGTACCGGTATTTACGCTGCAAAATGTTAATGCTGAAAAGGTCATTATCACGCAGGTCAGCAATTACATTTATCCGTATTCAATTATCAACAATTCAACGGGCGACAGAGATGAAATAATCATCCAAAGCGGCAATACAATAAGGATATATAAGAACAACAATAACAATGGAATATCTGATTCAACAATAATTTCTATCAACGGTGGTTTTGCTTCAGATTTTAAACTTTCTGATGTAAACAATGACGGGTGGAACGATCTTGTAGCTGTAAGTTTTGGTGATGGTATAAAAGTATTTAATAATAATTCCGGAACCGTCTCTTCTTCTGCTTCATATACAAATACAAATTATTCTTCAATTTCTACTATAGCTTTAGCCGATTTTAATAAAGATGGGTGGAACGACATTTTAATATCAAATAATGAGCATATCTATCTTTTCCTGAATCAATTTGGTTCCTACTCTCAGTCAGCTTCTGATGATGAAGAATATTATTGATTTCCGTACTATTTCTACGGAAAAAAATTGGAAATTGCTGATCTGCAGAATAAAGGAGGATTAACTGTACTTTCTTCATTAGCTTATTTGAATATAGATCACTTTGATTCCGAAGCTTTGGGAGATAATAATGCTTCGATTCAAAGATTTAACGCATCCGACACAGACGCTGTTCCTGCTCCGCCATTACTTTTTAAAGACCTGGTCTTAATTGGTCAGCATTACAGACCAAGGCTGCATATATTTAACAGAGGCGACAGGGATTTTCAGAAATATATTATCTATAAGAAGAGTCCTAATTTTAATAACAACAATTGGTTTTTGTATGACAGTTCGAATACATCTGGTGATTACATAGATGATGCTGAAGCGTTTAATGAAGGCGGTTTAAGTGATCCGCCTCCGCCGGATAATTTATTCTATTATGTCAAAGCGCAGGACAATTCATATCAGGTTTCAATTAGTTCAGACACCATAGGCTATCCTACAACTGTATGTCCCGGATGCACTTGGGAAGCCGGAGATAATTTTACGTTTAATGATATTTCGTCTAAAGAACTTCCAATAGATTATTCTGTTACAAATTATCCGAATCCTTTCAATCCTGTAACTCAGATCTATTTCAATATTCCGGTTGAAGGAAATGTAAGGATAACAGTATTTAATATTGCCGGTCAGAAAGTATCCGAGCTAATAAACGAATACAAATCCGCAGGAAACTACAAGATAGATTTCAATGGAAGTAATTTTGCAAGCGGTATATATTATTACAGAATAGAAGCGGGAAGTTTTTCTCAGGTAAGGAAGATGATCCTTTTGAAATAAAAATTAGTTTAGTTAATCAGTTGCGATGCCATCCGGTAAGATTTTAAAAAAATTCTAAAACTTAAATAAGCGATATGGCATCAATTTTATTGACAGAGAAAAGTAATCAAATCACTCTGTATAGCCATACGAGAATAAAACATCTCCAGTGTTATTTTTCCCAAAGAGTTCAATTTCAATCTTTTATTTGTAATCCGTATTTTGTAATTTGCAAGTCTTCTATATAATAAAAGAATAAAATATAGAATACAGACAGAGAGATGGCAGAGTGGTTGAATGCGGCGGTCTTGAAAACCGTTGTGGCCTTTGGTCACCGGGGGTTCGAATCCCTCTCTCTCTGCAACACTAAACCTTCCCCGACAGCGGAAGGTTTTTTTATTTAAATATTACAATTAATATTAATATGGATTTTAAAAAAACAAAAATTGAATTTACCGGCAGAAAAGAGATATGTGAAAATACTTACAGTTTTACTTTTATTCCCGAGAGTTATGATTATGAATTCAAACCCGGACAATATGCGCATTTTACAATCGACGAACCAAAATTTAATGAAGATACCGGAAATTCCAGACCGCTTTCGATTGCCAGTTCGCCACATCACAAAAATTTAATACTGGTAGCCGCTAGAGATAATGGTTCAGTATTTATTCAAAATTTACTTTCACTGGAAGCGGGAGCAGAAGTTTATTTAAGCGAACCTGAAGGAGATATTACGCTTCATGATGATGAGAAAGTTGAAAATGTTTTTATAGCAGGAGGTATAGGAATTACACCTGTCAGAAGTATTGTAGAGTATGCAACTGAGAGCTCTCTTAAAAACAAGATCACTCTGTTTTATTTAAACAGATCTTACAAGCAAACGGCTTTTTTACAGGATCTGCAAAACTGGTCAGACATGAATGACAATTTCAGATTCATACAGTTCTTTGATAATGCTGAAAATGAAAAATCCGGATCCAATGAAGAAATTGAATCCGGAAGAATTGATGCTGCAAGATTAAAAAAATATCTTGGTGATTTAAAAGAGAAAGTTTATAACATTATCGGTCCACCCGAAATGGTCAATTGTGTAAAAGAAATTCTTTTAAATGAAAACGTTCCGGAAGAAAATATCAGATCCGAAAAATTCAGCTAGTTTATTTTTATGCAATTTGTAATTTGCAATTAATATCATTCCCGGCTGTAACGAATAAGATCACCTTCATTTATGCCATACCTGTCGGTATATCCGCCCGCAACCTCCACAACATATGTAGCCGGTTTGCCCGAAGGCAGTGATGTCTCAGAAAAAGGCGTAGTGTTTTTATATATCTTTACAATTTCTCTTTTCGAATTTACATAAATTATATCAAGCGGAAGGATTGTATTCTTCATCCAGAATGACTGAGGTTCCTCATTCGGAAAAATAAAAAGCATACCTTTCGAATCATCCATGGATTTTCTGTACATAAGACCCTGCGTTCTTTCTTCGTCGTTTTCCGCAATTTCAATTTCAATCTGCTTTACCGGTTCTTTTTCATTCTTAAGGAATTCAAGCTGACCTTCCTTTTTGAATGCCGGCTCTTTGATATTTTTGATCCTTTCCTTTGGATCAACAAATACAGGATTCTTGACCTCATCCTTCTGAAAAAATAATGTATAAGAAAAATATCCTGCTATCAGAATTACAACTGCAAGTAAAATATATTTTGTTGCATCGGGTTTTTTCTCAACAAGTTTTCGGTTGTTACTATTGCTGCTATTGCTGCTGTTGCTGCTGTTACTGCTGTTACTGTCTTTAGCCAAGTTAATCTATTATTTTTTCAGAAATTCTTTGATTGATTCGATCAGATACTTGTTCTGCTCCTGAGTGCCGAGTGTGATACGTGTCTCTGTTTTAAACGCTTCCTCATCAAGAAACTTTATCAGCAGATTTCTTTCTTTCAGAAATTTATCAAGATCTTTCCTGATTCCATGAGGCATGTCAACGAGCATGAAATTTGCATAAGACTTATAAGGAGTGAATCCGTCGAGTTTTGAAAATTCCTTATAAAAAAAATCTTTATCATCCTGCATCATCTTTGTTACTTTTTCATAATAAGGCATGTCATCGAGAGCAATGATTGCAAGATTTTCCGAAACAAGATTATAACCGAGATATCTTGTCGTGTAGCCTTTCAGCTCTTCGAGATTATTTCCGGCGAAACTGAAAGCTATTCTCGAACCGGCAAGCGCAAAAAATTTTGAAAAAGTTCTGCAGATTATCAGATTTGGAAATTCATCAATGTAAGGTTTTACATAACTGTTGTCAGTCGAACCAAATCCCCAGTACGCTTCATCTATCATTACTATCGCGCCTCTGCATACATCAAGAAATTTGTAAAGCTGATCGCTTTCGATCCTGTTTCCGGTTGGATTATTCGGAGATGCGATCACTACTACGCGCGGTCTTTCTCTTTCATAGATCTGAATCATCTTATCGACATCATAAAGATAGGAAGCCACTCCGTCTATTTCACCTTTGACCATCGGATACTCTACATTAAATCCGCCAACTTCATATGCAACTTTCTTATAATACCACCAGGCCTCTCTCGGAATGAGAATTTTTTCACCGCGGGAAACATATCTGTGTATAAGCTGCTTAAGTATATCTTCGCTTCCGTATGAAACGATTATCTGACTTTCCTTGAACCCGTAATCTTTCGCGATTCTTTCTGATAATTTTGATTTGACGCCTCTCGAGAAATCCCTTGAATACCAGGCAAGTTCTTCGATACCAACTGTTTTCAGATATTCATAACATTTCGGAGTCGGACCATATTGCGATTCGTTTCGGTCCATATACTGAATCGTTGAA
>JAGPCH010000294.1 GCA_018058125.1 Ignavibacteria bacterium
ACATGACATTGTCTCCGAAGGAAACATTGCAATGAGATTTGCACAATTCTTCACCAATAAGTATCAGACAGTTCAGTACAATCACATAAGCGATAAACGTTCGCCGTCAGTCATTGCCAGTCAGGATCTTTATGATGTACAGCACTGTAAACTTGAACTTTCCTTTGACATTCCCAAAAAATACGTTTACGGAAATATGACAATGTCAGGGCTTATATTATCTGACACTTTGAGCAATTTGTACATAAATCTTTTTGATAATATGAAGGTGAACAGTTTAAAACTTAACAGCGAGCAGACTGACTTCACCAGAAAAGATAACTACATAATTGTAAAATTGAAAAAATCAGGAGACAAGACTTCTGAATTTTCGGTTGAAGTTAGCTATGAAGGCGCTCCTGTGAGTTCAGGATTTGAGACCTTTGAAGTCAAGACTTTTGACAATGAACCGTCTATTTACACTCTCAGCGAACCGGAAAATGCCCCGGCATGGTGGCCCTGTAAAGATGTGATTACAGATAAATTCACAAGCGAAGTCATACTGACTGTACCCGGGCAGCTCACCGCAGTATCTAACGGAGTTCTAAAAGAAGTTAAAACCGGTTCCGATAACACCAAAACTTTCCATTACAAAACACAATATCCTATCGCTACATATCTTGTTTCTCTGGCTATTGCTAAATATGACACATGGTCGGATAAGTATTTTACAAATGACAGTCTGAAAGAAATGAGTGTGGATTATTATGCTTATCCTTCATTTCTGTCTAATGCAAAAAATGACTGGGACAGTACTGTTAATATGCTGGAGTTTTTTTCAAAAGTTTTTGGTGAATATCCTTTTGTTAATGAAAGATACGGAATGGCAGTAATAGGCTGGAGCGGCGGCGCAATGGAAAATCAGACAGTCTCAAGCATGGGATATACTACAGTGACCGGGGATAAGAGATATGAAGCTATTGTCGTTCACGAGCTTGTTCATCAGTGGTTTGGTGATGCTGTCACTCCGATGACATGGAAAGACATCTGGCTAAATGAAGGCTTTGCAACTTACGGAGAGGCAATGTGGGCTGAATACAGAGATGGAGCTAAAGGTTATAATAAAGCAATGAAGAACATGGATTACGGTTACTTTCAGGGTAAGGTTTATAACCCGGAGGGTTTTATACTGAATTCAACTGTCTATAAAAAAGGAGCATGGTGTCTTCATATGCTCAGAGGTGTTACCGGGGATTCGGTTTTTTATAAGATCCTTAAGACTTATTATGAAAAATATAAATATAAAAATGCATCGACTCAGGACTTTCAGAATGTCTGCGAACAAATTTCGGGAACTGACTTGAAATATTTTTTTGATCAATGGATATTTGACGGCACCGGAAGACCTGACTATATTTATTCTTGGAAGTATGACGACTTCAACGGAGAGAAAAACTCGGGTGTATATATGGTAAGAATTAATCTCAAGCAGACTCAAAAAGACAGAGATGTATACAAAATGCCTGTGCAGATTGTGATCAGGACTGAAACAGGTGTGGAAGAGTTTACTATTTTTAATGAATCCAGAGAGCAGTTATTCGAACAGCCCGTAAAAGGCATACCTGCTGAAGTATTGATCGACAATAATAACCTGATATTGAAAAAGATCGAGATGGAAGAGTACAAAAACTAATTCTGTTAACAGTATCATAAAAATTCAAATATCCAATTCAAAATTATTTATTCGTAATTTAAAATCTTAAATGAAATTTCCCGGAATTCAAATTTTTATATTAATATTACTTATCTCTTTTTGTGATTCAGCATTTTCACAATCCGGCCACCTTATAATTAAATTAAAAAACACAGCTCCGAATGAAATTATAAATGAATTCAGGACAAACCGGGTAAAATCCGGAAACAGTTCTATTTCAACTCTCAGCAGAGACGCTGATGTAAAGAGCTCAGCCGAGGTCTTTAAGAAATCCAATGCTAAATTTGCAAATAACGAAAGCTATAAAAAGGCAGGACTGGACAGGATCTTTATCGTTGAGTTGAATGAAAACAACATTGCAAAGTTTTTAAGCACTGCTTCGAAAAATGAATTTATTGAATACATACAGCCAATAGGATTGTTGAGAATTGATAAAGTGTCTGATAATGCTGAAACCCCGAATGATACATATTTCAGTACACAGGCTTATCTTGATCAGATAGGAATGAGAAATGTATGGGATGTTACAAAAGGGGATTCGAATATAGTGATAGGGGTAATAGACACGGGACTCGACTTTCTCCACCCTGATCTGCAGACAAGTTATAAGATTAATTACGGCGAATACGGAAACGGCAAACAGGATAACGGAATAGATGATGACAACAATGGTTTTATAGATGACTGGAGAGGATGGGATTTTACTGACGAACCGTTTACCGGTGACCCGCGAAGAGGTGATTATCTTCTGCCCGACAATGACCCGACCGATGATAATAAAAATTCCCACGGTACAGCAGTCACAGGTATTATAAATGCTACTTTCAATAATAATCTCGGCATAGCATCAGTTGCTCCAAACTGTAAAGTAATGGTGCTGAGAGCATTTGATGCCGAGGGTTACGGTGAAGAAGATGATGTTGCAAATGCAATTTTATACGGAATTTCAAATGGCGTAAGAATATTCAATTTTAGTTTTGGTGATTATATATTCAGTAATCTTTTAAGAGATGTAATAAAATTTGCATATACGCAGGATGTGTTTATTGTCTGTTCGGCGGGAAATGACGGAAGCGACAGACTTCATTATCCTTCTTCATATGATGAAGTGATATCTGTCGGCGCTTCGGATCTTACTGATAACAAAGCGGGATTTTCATCTTACGGCGAAACAGTGGATATCTTTGCTCCCGGACTTCAGAATCTTACTACTGTAAGGGTCGGCAAAGGCAGCTCGACTTTCGGTGGTGATTATGATAAACTCAACGGTACTTCTTTTGCCGCGCCAATAGTTGCAGGAGTTGCAGCTTTACTCAGATCAAGAAATCCTGAACTTTCCAATGAAGAGTTAAGAGGAATCCTTGTCTCTACCACGACTCTGATGGCAGGACAGAACAGCTGGGATCATTTACGATCTTCCGGAAGAGTGAATGCGCTTTCAGCAATTCAGAATTATAATAATCCATCCATTGCAAGAATAAATTATCCGTTTCAGGATTATACTTTTGATACAAGCAATGTGCCGATCAGTGTATCTGCAGCATCACCTCTTTTTGTTTCATACTCGCTTTACTACGGTGTCGGACAGAGACCTTCTGCATGGATCCCATTACTGGAAAATCAGAGTTCACAGGTTTTGAATGATACAGTAACAAACTGGAACACCTCCGCATTGCCGGATACATCTTACACACTAAGATTAGCCATTAATAGTAATTCGGGCAGAACTATCGAGCATCGTATGATTATTTTCAAAGACAGAAATCCGCCGATTATTACAGACGTGGGTTTTGGAAACGTTATAGATAAAAATAATTATTCTGAGCTGATCTTATTTGCAACCAATAAGAGAACACTCGGAAAGATC
>JAGPCH010000295.1 GCA_018058125.1 Ignavibacteria bacterium
ATACACAATACACAATACACAATACTCAATACTCAATACTCAATACTCAATACCAAATGAATCCAGAGAATATATTAGAGATAAAGAATTTAAAAGTGAAATTTCCTGTAACAGGCGGATTACTTCTGAGGAAAGTAGCGGAAGTGAAAGCTGTTGACGGAGTCAGCCTTGAATTAAGGAGAGGTGAAACCTTAGGACTTGTAGGTGAATCCGGATGCGGAAAATCAACTATTGGAAAAGCTACTATAAATATTTTAAGATTTTCATCTCCTGATGTGGATATTACCGGAGAAGTATGGCTGAAAACTGATGAAGGGGAAATTGATCTGCTGAAGTTATCAAGAAGTGAAATGAGAAAACACAGAGGATTGATTCAGATGATTTTTCAGGATCCGTATTCTTCATTAAATTCAAGAATGTCAGTCGGACAGATCATAGAAGAGCCGCTTCTTTACCATACAAAAATGAATAAAAAGGAAAGAGGTGAAAGGGTTGCATGGCTGCTGGAGAAAGTCGGATTACAACCCGAGCAGTCCAAAAGATATCCTCACGAATTTTCAGGTGGTCAGAGACAAAGAATTGGAATTGCCAGAGCTCTTTCCACTAATCCTAAAATAATAATTGCTGACGAACCCGTTTCAGCGCTTGATGTTTCGATTCAGGCACAGGTTATAAATTTACTTCAGGAACTTCAAAGTGAATTTGATCTGACAATAATGTTTATTGCTCACGATCTATCGGTTGTAGAGCACATCAGCTCAAGAATATCTGTTATGTATCTCGGTAACATTGTAGAACTCGGACCCGGATCAAGAATATATCATCATCCGATACATCCATACAGCAAAGCATTATTATCCGCTGTACCAATTCCAAATCCAAAATTAAAAAACAAAGAAAGAACTATTCTCAAAGGAGATGTTCCTACTCCTATGAACAAACCAAGCGGTTGCGGATTCAGAACGAGATGTCCTATCGCAAAACCTGAATGCGCTGATTTTACTCCTCTGCTAGAAATTAAAGAACCGGAGCATTTCGCAGCTTGTCCGTATGTGACTGCTTGAAAAGTACAAAGTATTAGGTAGTAGGTATTAAGTATTATTTCTTACCGAACGTTGAAGTCACCACAGACTGCAATCCGCCTCTCACAGTAAACTCCCCTACTACTTCCATCCATTTTGGTTTTAAAAGACCTGTAAGGTCATCAAGCATTCTGTTAATTACATTTTCATAAAATATGCCTTCATTTCTGAATGACTGCAGATAGTATTTCAGTGATCTCAGTTCAATGCATTTTTTCTTTGCAATATAAGAAATGGTGATTACTCCGAAATCAGGCTGACCGGTCTTGGGACAAACGGAAGTGAATTCATTTGCTCGATGCACAATTAAATAATTTCTGTCCGGAAATGAGTTGTCAAATGTTTCAAGAAGACTGGTTTTGTTTGGATCTGTTTTTATTGGATCGAATTTTTTCATGTTTTATTACCTCAAAGACTCTAAGTCTCTAAGTCTTTTGATTTAAGTCTTTAATAAATAAATGTTTTTAAAAATTTTCTTAATGCTTTTTCTTAGAGCCTTTGAGACTTTGAGGCAAAGAGAAGCTATGAGAAAAAAAAGAATTTATTGAATGCTCACACAAATTAAAAGTTAGAATAATTTATATCTGAAATGTTTTAACCATATTCACTAAATTGCACGCATACAATTTCAATACAAATCTAAATATTTAATGCATACAAATAATACTACACAAAAGAGAGTACTTATCACAGGTGCTGCGGGATTTCTTGGTTCACATTTAAGCGACAGATTCATAAAAGAAGGTTATCATGTAATAGGAATGGATAATCTGGTCACAGGTTCTATGAAGAATATTGAACATCTTTTTCCAAAAAAGGAATTTGAATTTTATTTTCACGATGTAACAAAGTTTGTACATGTACCCGGTAAACTTGATTACATATTACATTTTGCATCACCGGCAAGTCCGATAGATTATCTTAAGATCCCGATACAGACATTGAAAGTCGGTTCACTCGGAACACATAATCTCCTCGGTCTGGCTAAAGAAAAGAAAGCAAGATTCCTTATAGCATCAACTTCTGAAATTTACGGCGATCCGACTGTTCATCCTCAAAATGAGGAGTACTGGGGAAATGTAAATCCGATCGGTCCACGCGGTGTTTATGATGAAGCTAAAAGGTTTCAGGAAGCGATCACAATGGCATATCACACATATCACGGACTCGAAACACGAATCGTGAGGATCTTCAATACTTACGGTCCGAGAATGCGTCTCAATGACGGCAGAGCTTTACCGGCATTTTTCTCTCAGGCGATCGAAGGGAAAGACATAACAGTATTTGGCGACGGAAGCCAGACAAGATCTTTTTGTTATGTCGATGATCTTGTAGAAGGTATATACAGATTGCTTCTCAGCGACTATGTAAATCCTGTCAATATTGGAAATCCTGATGAAATTACGATCAAGGAATTTGCCGAAGAGATAATAAAATTAACAGGTACAGATCAGAAGATCATATACACTCCCCTTCCGACCGATGATCCGAAACAGCGTCAGCCGGATATTACAAAAGCTAAAGAGTTACTTGGATGGGAACCCAAAGTTTCCCGTAAAGAGGGATTAAAAGTTACTTATGATTATTTTAAAAAAATACTTGAGAAAGAAAATTGATGGTACTTATACAGACTTGCAGTTTGCTTAATAATTTAATGATAAAACAATGTTTTTAAAATCAGTAAGTGGTTATAAATAATATTGAGTTAGAATTTTAATATTTAAAATCAATTTCTATTTCTGAGAATTTCTTAGCTTCAAGATCCTTTTCGGATACGATAGGTTCTTTTATCTTCCAGTCAATATTTAACTCAGCATCATTATACAAAATAGCTCTTTCATCTATCTTACTGTAAAACGCCGTGCACTTATATGAAAAGATAGTATCGTCTTCGAGAACTGAAAAGCCATGCGCAAATCCGGGCGGAATCCAGATCTGTTTGTGATTAGCTCCGGTGAGTTCGACCGCAACATGTTTGCCATAAGTCGGCGAACCTGATCTGATGTCTACTGCAACATCCATAACACTTCCCGTTAATACCTGACAAAGTTTTCCCTGCGCAAACTCTCCAACCTGATAATGCAAACCCCTGACTGTTCCTTTATTTGATTTGGAAATATTATCCTGCACAAATTCAAAATTCATTCCGGCATCTTCATATTTCTTTTTATTATAAGATTCAAAGAAGAAACCTCTTGAATCAGGAAAGAAATCCGGTTCGATTATGAGAACGTCTTCAAGTTCTGTCTTTAATATCTTCAATGACTTTCCTTTAAAATTCTTTCAAGATATTCTTTGTATAAGGACTTTGGAATTTTAGTAAGTACTTCTGTATATTTATTCTTATCAATGAATCCTTTTGTTAAAGCAATCTCTTCAATGCAAGCAACTTTGAGTCCCTGTCTGTCTTCAATCACTCCGAAAAAGTTAGATGCCTGAAGCAATGATTCCGGTGTGCCGGTATC
>JAGPCH010000296.1 GCA_018058125.1 Ignavibacteria bacterium
ATTTATAGATCATCGTCGGAAATTTAGTCTCGGCATAATTTGTAAATGCATATGCAAACATATCATTCGAACATTCAAGCTCAAGCTTTCCGTTATTATCCAGATCCTTTACTTCATAATATCCGTTTCCGAGAAACAAAGAATCTGTCAGTATGAATTTTCCTTTATGGAATTTAGCTGCATACAAAGTAAAGCAACAATGAGCTCCGCCGCTGTATGCTTCAAACAATACTTCCTTTTTTCCATCATTGTCAAGATCGTATTCTTTTACGCCTGCAATGTACTGTTCATAATTTCCTTTGAATATCCTGTCACCATCATAATAAACTTTCAATGTTGTCGAATAAGTACTGGTATCATATTTTGTCTTAAATCTGTAATCGCCCGATCTGTAATCAATATTGTCAAACTGAGCGTTTACCGGAATTGCATTAAGCCATAATATCAAAAATATTCCGAGGATTATTGATTTTTCAATACTAATAAACATTTTTACTTTTTGTTAAATAAATTGAACATTGCACATTGTACATTGCACATTTATTCCTCCATATCCAGTATCGCCCTGTACAATTCTACCTTTCTATCATTTCCGTTTAATGAATAATCATAAGTATTTTTCAGATCCATGTATGCCAGCATTGCATCAAGCTTGCGCCCTTCTTTTACCGCTATCATTCCCATTAAATAATGTATTTCAGAACTGTACGGCGCATATCCGGTTGAAGCCAGTTCCCGTTCATACGCCTTCCTTAAATACTTGCCGGCAGTTTCGTATTTATTGTACTTCTCATAATAGATCTTACCAAGCTGAATGTATGCATCCGTATAATTTGAATCTCTCTTTATTAAACTTTTGTATTCTCTCACAGCTTTTTTGTAATCATTCATTTCAGCATAAATATTCGCAAGCTGAAAATAAATAAAATACTGTGTCGTATCCTGTGCCAGCATTTTGTTATAAAACTGAATTGCCTTATTATAATCTTTTGAGGTGGAATAAGCTGATGCAAGATTGGATGAAAGAAGATTCAGTAAACTGTCCGAGTCGAATTTAAGTCTAATATCCTTGTAAAGATCTTCCGCTTTCTGAAAATTATCTGTCAGCACATAAAGATCAAGCAAATCCTGATAAACTATGAAAGTATCAGGTTTTAGTTCAAGACATTTCTGATAATAAGTTTCAGCTTTTGTGAAATTTATTTTATTCAGAGAATCCTGTGTGATAATATAGGCATCAACAGTTTTCAGGGAATCTTTTTGTTTTGTGTAATACCAGTTGTACTGAAGTTCGGATTTTATCCCGTAAGCGAGTTTATAGTTTGAATTAAAAAGACTCTCTTCTTTCTTGACTTTGAACTCTTCGTTTTCAGTAAAATCATCTGATTCAACAATGTCACTTACTTTCTTAAATCCGTTAATGGCTACTGCAAAATTAAGATTGCCGTAACCTACAAAAGTATATGTTGTAATTCCTATTACTTCACCCTTCTTGTTGAACAGCGCGCCGCCGCTGTTTCCGGGTGAAATTGCCGCCGTGATCTGAAGAACTTTCTCAAAGGTCTTTTCTTTCGGAGTATACGTCAAGGGATCCTGAAGACTTACTTTTTCATTTTCCCTGACTGCTGCTATAATGCCTGAAGAGATTGTGTATTCATAGCCAAGAGGACTTCCGATAGCATAAACTTCCTGTCCGGCTCTGACTTCATCCGAATTTCCAAGAGATACTACAGGAAATTTTCTCCCGCTCTCATCAAGTATTTTTATTACCGCAAAATCAGAAGCTTCATCGGCATAGATCAGATCAGCATTGTAAAATTCTCCGTCACTGGTCTTTACAAGCAGACTGTCTATATTCTCAACTACATGATAATTAGTACCGATCAGACCATTCTCCTGAAAAATAAATCCGCTTCCGTTCAGCACAGTAGTGTCTATGTATGTATTAGAAGAATATGAATAGAAATCCTTTTCATTAAGCCATATCGATATTAATGCAGGCTTGAACTGATCTATGATCTGCTCAGCATTAAGATCATCTATTCCAATTTCAGATTCTGCATTAGTTTTAAGATCCGAAATAGATTTCTTCGTCTTATTCTGAGCAAATGCACTGACACTTATTAAAAATGTCAGAATAGTACATATAACAATTTTTTTCAAAGATATGATAAATTTAATTAATTATATAAATGTCCCGTAACTTGTAATTCGTAACTTGTAACTATTTTTTCCGAATTCCCAATATCTAATACCCAATACTCAAAACCCAATACTCAATACCCAATACCCAATACCAAATACTTATTTCCCTTTCCATTCTGCTTTTCTCTTCTCCACAAATGCTTTCATTCCTTCAAACTTATCCTCCGAAGCGAACAGTAAATAAAAATTCTTTCTCTCAAACTCCAGTCCCGCTTCGATTGTAGAATCAAATGACTTTAATACCGCTTCTTTTGCAAGCTGAACAGCTATGGTCGGTTTGGATGCAATTTCTTTTGCTATCGCCAATGCTTCATCGAGATAGACATCACTGTCAACAACCTTGGTCACGAGTCCCGCTTCATACATTTCTTTTGCACCGAACATTTTTCCGGTCAGTATCATTTCCATTGCTCTTGCCTTGCCGATTGCTTTAGTAAGTCTTTGCGTACCGCCTGCTCCGGGAATGACACCGAGATTGATCTCCGGCTGACCGAATTTAGCGCTTTCTGCTGCAATGATAATGTCACATGTCATCGCAAGTTCGCATCCGCCGCCAAGAGCAAATCCGCTTACTGCCGCCAAGATCGGTTTCTTAATTTTTCTGATCCTGTCCCAGCGGCCAAACTGATCTCTGACAAGCATCTCGATCGCTGTAGCCTCTGCCATTTCTTTAATATCAGCTCCGGCTGCAAAAGCTTTTGCGCTGCCGGTCAGAACCATGCAGCCGATCTCAGGATCTTTGTCAAATGCCTCGAGAGCTTCGACTACTTCGATCATCAGCTCGATATTCAATGCATTCAAAACATCAGGACGGTTTAGCTGTATCAAACCGACTTTTAGTGCTTTGGGGTTTTCAGTTTCGGAAATTAATATATTATTGTAAGACTTTGAAAGGTGGGTCTTTTCGCTCATTTAACTTTTTTATTGATTTTTTTAATAAACACAAATTACTCAGACAGGTGTGAAATTACAATGACTAACATTTGGAATTTGGGATTTCGGATTTGGAATTTTTATATATTTAATATTTAACCTGATACTGATAGGATAATTTAAATTGCTTACAATATACTCAGACCTAAAATCCAAGATCCAAAGTCAAAGATCTAAACAAATCCCAAATCCAAAATTCCAAATCCCAAATCCTAGTAGTTCACCATCATCTCATCCGCTGCCTCTTTCTCTCTGAGATCAATTCCGTATTCTATTACAGACTTAAGATTGGTCATAAAAAACACCCAGCAGGTGCAGCAGTTTATGTAAGCAAAATCATTCTTAGATGCTGAGTCCTGATATTCCTGTCTAAGAGTAAGT
>JAGPCH010000297.1 GCA_018058125.1 Ignavibacteria bacterium
ATGTAAACTGGTATTACTTCCCGTTTACTCCCGGAAGAAAAATTCTTAGAGCAGATACTATTACTGCATTAGTGAGTGTTGATAGTTCCTATAGAGTAATTCAAGATATAGTAATACCAAGAGATAATTCGCCGTTGGTTGCTCCTACATCTGTTTCAATTTATGCAGAGGTTATTCCTTACGGAAAATCAAACGAGTTTTTCTATTATAATAATACAGGTCAGATTAATTTCAGAATTATTTCCACACCAATTATGCCTGTGGCAGATGTTTACTTCGATGGTATTGCAGTTAAAAATGGTGACTTTGTAAGAAAAAATCCGGATGTTAAAATCAGGTTGAATGACGTTTCATCATTGTTTGCTTCAACGGAAAACCCTGAAAATCCGGGCGATGCTAAAAATACAATAAAGCCTGCAAATGATTCCTCAAATGTAAAGCTTTATTTAAATCAGAAGTATATTCCTTATCACAGTAATGTTCCCGGTCAGAATATAAAATCAAAAGGCCTTGAAAATTATTCATCTGATAATGTTGAATTAAATTTTACACCTGAGCTTATATTCGGTGATAATAAACTGACAATTATGATTTCTGATAATGCCGGAGCAAAAATAGACAGCATTACTTATGATGTAGTTGTATCAAATGAACTGTTTGTGAAAGATTTTTATAATTATCCTAATCCTGTATCAAGAGAAACAAATTTTGTATTTAATATTGCTTCAGGCACAAAGCCGCGTGACTGCAAAATAAAAATTTACACAGTATCGGGAAAACTTATAAAAGAAATTATTGCTCCTCTTAATGTCGGGTATAATCAGATTCCATGGGATGCAAGAGACAGTGACGGCGATTATATAGCTAACGGAGTTTATCTATATAAAATGGTAGTTGAAGATGATTTAAAGACAGAAACAGCGATACAGAAATTAGTTGTATTGAAATAATTTTTGTAAAATAGACTTAATTTTAAAGGCGAAGCAATACTTCGCCTTTTTTGTTTGTATTTGGAAGAAAAATCTATTCTTTTTATTCACATTACTAAGAAATTTTCTTTTCCTTTAATCTCAATTTTGATTAAATTATTATTCGAAAACATATATACTGAATAAGTGGACGTTGAACTATTAAATAAGGAACTGGTGAAAGAAACTCTTCTCAATTATGTTGTTCATTTTGAGGAGATGGATTCCACTAATAAATATGCAAAGGAAAATAATCTTCCTCCGGATGGAATTGTCATTACTTCACATCAGAAAGACGGCAAAGGAAGATTCGGCAGGAAATGGCTGACGGCTCATGATGAAGATCTTACATTCTCACTGGTAAAAAAGTTCAAAATAAGTGTTGATAATATTCACCTTGTAAATTTTTATACCTCATATATTTTATCAGAGACTCTTAAACATTTTTTATCATCGCATAATAATATTCATGTTCATCTTAAATGGCCCAATGATGTTCTTCTCAATAAGAAAAAGATATGCGGAATATTACTCGACGTATCAGGTTTAAATGAGGCTGAAAAAAATTTTATTATCGGTATCGGATTAAATGTGAATAAGTCTGAAATACCTGAAGATATTGCTCATAAAGCTACATCACTTGCCAATGAGACTAATACTATCCACAATATTGAAGAACTTTTAATTTCATTCCTTCAGAATTTTTATGCTAACCTGCATTTAATTGAGCTGCGAAATGAACTGATGACTCTATGGAAAAAGAACAGTGAGTTAGTGGGAAAAAAAGTAAAATTCCTTGTTGTGGCAGATTCATCAGAGGTAGAAGCAAAAATTGCGGATATAGAAGAGGACGGTTCATTGAAAGTAGTTTTATCCGATGGAGATATAAAGAACTTTTATTCAGGAGAAATCACATTTGTTTATTAGTTGATTTGTTGTAAATCTTAAAAACGAGCTTGATTAAAATTTATATATTTATTCTTGCAATCCTCTTTACTTCATGTAATGAAAAATCAGGCGGAGCATTTCCGCTTAAAGAAAATTCATCCTTTAATTACATTAACGAAGCACCGCGAACGGAAACAGAACTAGTTTCAATCAAAGTGAGTTCCGTGAGAAAAGACGGCAATTATACTTATGCTGTTCTGTCATCAAATCCATTCTTTAATAAAAAAGATTCTGAATTAAATCTGAAAGTTGATGAAAGTACCGGAGCAGTTTATACAATTGAGAATGGAACAGAAGCTTTGTTAATTCCCGGTAAAAATTTAATAAAGGGGTATTCATGGGAGTATGGTGAGTGGAAAGCTGTCATCGGTTCAGCCATTGAAACCGTTAAAACCGAGAAACAGATATTTAATGATTGCATAAGAATAGATTATCGTTTATCAATTACCTTTAATACTGAAATCTGGCTTAAGCCCGGTATTGGTATAGTTAAATTTGCTGCATATCGCACAAATCCGCCTTCAATAAATCATACATATTATGTATGGGCAGATTGATTAGTTTTTAAAGAAATCAGGCTATTTTTCGACACTGTAAAGAAGGTAAAATTTTCGTATATTGAAAATTACGGCCGAAATGGCGGAACTGGTAGACGCGCCGGACTCAAAATCCGGTTAGGTTAAACTAGTAAGGGTTCGAGTCCCTTTTTCGGCACGAATAAACATACGAAATGAGCGATGGTAAGAGTCGCTCATTTTTTTTCTAAATTAATAAATAGGGGAAACAAATATGTGTGGTATTGTTGGATACATCGGCAAAAGAAATTCACTCCCAATAATTGTCGATGGACTAAAGCGTTTAGAATATCGCGGATATGACTCCGCAGGTGTGGCAATCATCAATGCAGCTTCAGAAATAAAACTGTTCAAAAAAGCAGGAAAGATAAAAGAAATTGAAACGCAGATTCCCGTAGATGTATTTGATGGTAATGTTGGTATTGGACATACACGCTGGGCAACTCACGGCGAACCGAATGATAACAATGCTCATCCTCATACCGATATGCATAATAAATTTTATCTTGTGCATAACGGAATCATCGAAAACTATAAGACGCTTAAGAAAAAACTTTCTTCAGAAGGTTATATCTTTCACACAGATACTGATACTGAAATTCTCGTAAATCTCATTAGTTATAATTACATTAATCACAATAAAAATTTTGAAGTAGCTGTGCGTCTTTCACTCTGTGAAGTTGACGGTACCTACGGTATTGCATGTTTATGTGTTGAAGACCCGGGTAAAATAATAGTCGCAAGAAAGGGTTCGCCTTTAATGTTCGGTGTAGGTCAGGACGAAATTATCGTATCATCAGATGCATCTGCAATTATTGCTCATACTAAAAACGTTATTTATTTAGAAGACGGTGAGTATGCAGTATTAACAAGAAACGGTATAAAGCTTAAAAGAATTGACGATGAAGATATTCACAGGGAAGTTCAGCAGATCGAATATGATTTAGAACAGATAGAAAAAAGCGGTTACGACCATTTTATGTTAAAAGAAATCTGTGAGCAGCCTGATATAATTCAGAAT
>JAGPCH010000298.1 GCA_018058125.1 Ignavibacteria bacterium
GTGTAAACTTCCTCCTCCAAGCTGATGTAAAAACTGACCGCCTCTTCCGTCAATATGCATTATTGCGTCCTGTATTCCATAGGTCTTGTCTTCTGTCGGCTCCAGTAAAACAGCTCCGGCTGCATCTCCAAACAACAGACAGGTATTTCTGTCCTCCATGTTTGTTATTGCTGACATTTTATCAGCGCCGACTACAATTACTTTTTTATGTGAACCGGACTGAACAAACTGTATCGCAGTGGTTAAAGAAAAAATAAAACCGGAACAAGCGGCCAGCAGGTCAAAACCCCAGGCATTTTTCGCTCCCATTTTATCCTGAATTATGCATGCTGTGGAGGGGTAGATCATATCCGGTGTTACTGTTCCTACGATTATCAGATCGATTTCCTCAATTCCAATTCCGCGATTCTGAAGCAGATTTTCTATAGCTTTTACAGCCATAAAGGAAGTAGGAATGTCCCTATCAAGTCTTCTTCGTTCCTGTATTCCGGTGCGGGTTTTTATCCATTCATCACTTGTGTCGAGATATTCTTCAAAAAACTTATTGGTAATAACTCTGTCGGGCACATAGTGCCCGACAGAAGTTATCATTGCATTATAAAGACCTTTATTTAACATTTGTTAATCTAGTTTCTCTTTTGATTCTTCCAACTCTTCTACAGAGTTATCCTTATCCGGATCATTATCTTTTCTGTCATCAGTAAAGATCAGTTCTTCTCCGCCTTTTTTGTATTTCACTTTTATCTTTGCTACATCTTTGAAACTTCCTTTTAGTATTTCTTCACTTAAAGGATCTTCAAGATATTTCTGAATTGATCTTCTTAAAGGTCTTGCTCCGTATGTCTTATCATAACCTTTCTCCGCTAAAAACTCTAGTGCTGGTTTTGAAACCTCGACTTTAAGCCCCTGAAGCTGTATTCTGTTAAGTAATTTTTTGATTCCAATATCCACTATCTTTACAATATCCTCTTTTTCAAGCTGCTTGAAGACAAACATATCATCTATCCTGTTTAAAAATTCGGGTGAGAATACTTTCTTTACTGATTCGTCAATGGTGGATTTTATTTTATCATAATTGCTTTTATCCGTACCTTCCCCAAAGCCAAATACTTTATCAAGTTTTAGATCCCTGGTTCCGATATTAGATGTCATGATGATAATCGTATTCTTGAAATCAACTTTTCTTCCAAGACCGTCTGTCAGAATACCATCATCAAGTACCTGAAGTAGAATGTTGAATGTATCCGGATGTGCTTTTTCAATTTCATCAAGCAATACCACTGAATAAGGTTTCCTTCTGACTTTTTCCGTAAGCTGTCCGCCTTCTTCATATCCGACATATCCCGGAGGCGCTCCGACAAGTCTTGATACATTGAACTTTTCCATATATTCACTCATGTCTATCCTGATAAGCGAATCTTCCGAATTAAACAGAAACTTTGCGATCTGTTTTGCAAGCTCTGTTTTTCCTACTCCGGTCGGTCCTAAGAACACAAACGAACCTATTGGACGGTTAGGGTCTTTTAATCCCGCTCTGGCTCTTCTGATTGCCTTTGATACATTGATGACTGCTTCTTCCTGACCTATAACTACTTTCTTAAGGTGCTCTTCCATCTTGACCAGTCTCTCCGTCTCTGCTTCAGCAATTTGATTTACAGGGATTCCTGTCATCATCGCTACTACATCTGCAACGCTCTGCTCTTCTACTTCATATACCATGCTCTGAGATTTAATTTCCCAGTCTAATTTTAGCTGCTCAAGATCTGCAAGTGCTTTTTTCTCCGAATCTCTTAGCCTTGCCGCTTCTTCATAGTTCTGATTCTTTACAACCTGATTCTTGAACTGTCTGATCTTTTCGATCTCTGCTTCGAGATCTACTATTTCTTTAGGTACTATAATATTTGATAAATGTACCCTCGATCCGGCTTCATCCATCACATCAATTGCCTTATCCGGAAGGAATCTGTCAGTAATATATCTGTCGCTTAATCTCACTGCTTCAGATATTGCCTTTTCGGAATACTTCACGTTATGATGCTCTTCGTATTTACTCTTTATGTTGTTTAAGATCTGCTCGGTCTCTTCGACATTGGTAGGTTCTACCATTATCTTCTGGAATCTTCTGTCGAGCGCTCCGTCTTTTTCTATAAATTGTCTGTATTCATTTAATGTAGTCGCACCGATGCATTGCAGTTCACCTCTTGATAAAGCAGGTTTGAATATGTTTGATGCATCCAGCGAACCGCTTGCACCGCCGGCTCCGACTATAGTATGCAATTCATCAATGAACAAAATTACATCTTTTGCTTTTTCCAGTTCATTCATGACAGCTTTCATTCTTTCTTCAAACTGTCCCCTGTATTTTGTTCCTGCTACTAATGCAGCCAGATCAAGTGTTACAACCCGTTTATTATGAAGAACTCTCGAAACATTTTTATTAATGATTCTTAAAGCCAGTCCTTCAGCAATTGCTGTTTTACCAACTCCGGGCTCACCGATCAGTACCGGGTTATTCTTTTTTCGTCTGCTTAGTACCTGAGCTACTCTCTCAATTTCCTTTTCCCTTCCCACAATCGGATCAAGTTTGTTATCCATTGCCATCCTGGTGAGATCTCTTCCGAAATTATCAAGTACCGGAGTCTTGCTTCTTTCCTGTTTTTTCTCGGTAGTGGATTTTCCCGGAGGCTGATTGCTTGTAGGTTTACCGCTGAGAATATTCAGTAATTCAGATTTTACAGCTTCATAATTTATATTGAACTGATTGAGTATCTGAGCTGCAAGATTATCATCTTCTCTTAAAATAGAGAGAAGCAGATGCTCAGTACCAATGACCTCTGATTTGAATAATTTTGCTTCGAGGTAAGTTATCTTTAAAACTTTTTCAGCCTGCTTTGTTAATGGAATATTCCCAACTGTGAGAGTTCCGCCGGCTTGTCTTACTGTATCTTCTATTGTTTTTTTGATCTTGGTAGCTTCTGCTCCGAGATTTTTGAATATTTTTATTGCTATGCCTTCACCTTCTCTTATTATTCCTAATAAGAGATGTTCTGTGCCAATGTAATCATGACCAAGACGTATTGCTTCTTCTCTGCTTAATCTTATTACATCCTGCACTCTGCTTGAAAAGTTGCTGTCCATTTTTAGTGTTTGTTTAAATTCAAAAATAATTTTTGGGGATTATTCATTACTCCGGAACGTGACATTCGCTGATTCTAAATAATTATTTTTTAAATTTGTTTCGTTTAATATATAAAAAAAAGTTTCAACTTTTAATGTATTATATTTTAAAGCTGCTCTCAATAATTTAATCATTGACATTCAATTTCCCGGAAATCCCCTTAATGCTGTTTTGCAGGAACTGTAACTTCATTTTCTATCTTTTAAATTCCTTTTAAATAATTCCCGGTAATTTTAAACTTACCAATATTATAAAAAAAACCGGATAAGAATTCATATCCGGTTTTAAAATATTTGTAAATATAAACAAATTTAAAATAGATACTAAG
>JAGPCH010000300.1 GCA_018058125.1 Ignavibacteria bacterium
AAACAATAAAAACTTTGAGTCTTAGAGACTTTGAGGCAGAAAAATCTGGTTATTTTGAGGCAAAAAAAACCGGCAGAAAAATGTTTCCCGCCGGTATGGTATTGAATTGTGAAGAATAAAAATTAAGGAATTATGAGTTCCTGTCCAACACTAATGTGATCCGGATTTGAGATATCGTTTGCTTTTGCAATATCCATATATTTCCCTGCATCACCATAAAAATCTTTTGAGATTTTGCTTAGTGTATCACCTGATTTAACAATATAAGTTTTATTTCCTATACCTTGTTCACCACCGGCAGTTGGTCCGGCTGCAACTTCAGGATTATCCATTGTAATATCAGCTGCTATGTCAGATGGATTATCTCCGCCTATTTCTTTGATCTTGTTCCATACATTATTCTTTTCAGCAGGTCCGGTAACGGTTGCAATGACTTTTAAAACTCCGCCTTCTTCGTTAACTGTCACATTTCTACCGCCTGATTGATTGATCATATCTATGACCGGTTGGTATTTTTCCTGTAATGCCATGTTTCTTTTACTCCTTCATTTATTTAATTATTGAAAAATTTTATTAATCTTTAATAGCTTTTGCTGCGCCTTTACCTTTAAACATTCTGTATATAAAAAGTAAAACCATAGCTCCGAGAATTGATGCAATAAATCCTGCTGAGTCACCTTCCGAATACCACCCGATAGCTCTTCCAAGGAAAGTAAATAAAACAGATCCTGCAATACCAAGTAAGATCGTCATTATTATACCTCCGCCGTCTCTGCCCGGCATAAATAATTTTGCTAAAGCTCCGGCTATACCGCCGATGATTACTGCCCATAAAATTGAGAACATAAGCTTTTACTCCTTTTTTGTTTAAATTAAAAAATATGTGAAATAAAATTTAATCCGCTGAGCGGATTGGAAATGTCAGAACTTTGATTTCAACAATATAAAAATTATGAGTGTAAAAAAGTATAAACTTATTTATGAAGCTGGATATCTTATTCAAATATTGATGTTGTTGAAATTTCAAAAATTGAAGCTCAATTTAATTTTTTACGCAAACCTGATTTCCATTCCAAAAAAATATTAACAAAAACAGTTATTAACTTCCGGAATCGGTAAGTAAACTCAACCTTCCTAAGCACAATTTTGTGTATACAAACATTTCGACTAAACTAATTTCGAATTATCCGGAAATGTATCAGTGCAATGTTTTGAAAATATAAATCTTATCTAAAATTTAAAATTCTTATGGAGATAGATTTATATTGTACAAACCTTCAACACCCTCTCCCCTGACCCCTCTCCCAAAAAATACGGGAGAGGGGAATCATATGAAATTAATTTTCTCCTTTAAGTTAAAAGGAGTCTTTGTTAAATACAGTATTTTCATTTAACTATCCACTATCAATTATCAATTATCAATTATCAACTATCAATTATCAACTTTATATGTTTAATTAACACCTCCATAATGTTATATTTGTAAAAAATTTTTAAATGTCTTTCAGGCTTTTAGGCGATTCCGTCCAGATAAAAGAGATCAACGAAACTATCAAGCAGGTTGCTCCGACCGATGTCAGTACACTTGTAACCGGTGAGAGCGGTACAGGCAAGGAAGTCGTAGCTGTCTCTATTCACGAATTAAGCAAACGCAAAGACCAGCCGTTCATTGCTGTCAACTGTGGTGCTATCCCCGAAGGCATTATCGAAAGCGAACTCTTCGGTCATCAGAAAGGTGCATTCACGGGAGCTATAGATGACAGACGCGGTTACTTCGAATTAGCGGACAAAGGCACTATATTCCTTGATGAGATCGGCGATATGCCGCTTGCGACTCAGGTGAAATTTCTCAGAGTCCTTGAAACCGGTGAATTCATGAGAGTCGGAGGAAATAAAAATATTAACGTAGATGTAAGGGTTTTAGCCGCGACCAATAAGGATCTTTCAGGTGAAGTATTAAACAAGAATTTCAGAGAAGACCTTTATTACAGACTGCGATCTGTTAATATTTTCATTCCTCCTTTGCGCGAAAGAAAATCTGATATTAAAATTCTCTTCGACAGCTTTATCAGCAGCTATTGCAATGAGAATAATATCCGGTTTAAAGGCATTGAAGATGATGCAATGAATTTTTTGCTGAATTATAACTGGCCCGGAAATGCGCGCGAACTAAAGAATTTCTGTGAAAGTATTGTAGTCTTATATCCGGATAATATTCTGACCATTCAGAATGTAAAAAAACTTCTTCATCTTGAATCCGATATGACACCACGTTCATTGCCGATTTTATTCAGTCAGCAAAAAGAATCATCAGAAAAGGATTTTCTGTTCCGCGCTTTACTTGAATTAAAGTCTGATATTATTGACATTAAAAATTTTCTCGGCTCAAAGAAATTCAATACGGATAGTAATGTAAGAAATGAAGATGACTTTGTAATTCCAAAGGACAGATTTTCCGACATTACTATGAATGATATTGAGAAAGAAGCTCTGCTGTACTTGCTCGAGAATAATTACTGGAACGTAGAAAAGGTCTCCGGCATTCTTCAGCAAACTCCCAGAAATGTTTACAGGAAAATGAAACTTTATGATATCAGCCGGGATGGAAAATGGAAATAATAAATAGTGTGAGCGGAGTGTATAGAGTTCTGAGTTTATTATTTTTGTTTATTCTGTGTCTGAATTTTTCGGACTGCGGGGTTTACGGATTCAGAGGAAATAATCCGCCGCCGGGAATAAACTCTATAGCAGTTCCGACTTTTAAAGACGTCAGCGGATTTTCTGCTCCTGATCTGGCGGAAAGTTTTACACAGCAGCTTAAGTCAAAAATTACCAGTGACAATACTTTCAGAATAGCCGATAAGAATATTGCAGATGCCGTGCTCAATTGTACTATTACCGGTGTAAGAGACGAAGCTCTTGTGGTCTCATCCGGAGAGACTGTGACAAGAAGGAAAATTACTATTACCGTCACAGTGGATTTTGAAAATCTGAAAAAGCAGAAAAAAATCTGGCAAAAGACCTTTGAGAACTTCGGTGAGTATGAATCTTCAAATGATGCATTTTCTCAGAGGACAACCGGACTTATTGTGGCAACGGAAAGAATAACGGATGACATTGTGAATGACCTTACATCCAACTGGTAAATATATTTTAACAATAAAAATTTTTTAACAATTATTAAATCTTAAATGAAAATTTTTTCTTTAACTTTCCTTAACGCCGGCTGATGACCATAGAAAGCATAATCATAGCCGCATATATAATATCTTTAACTATCCTGTTCTTCTTCGGCTCTCATGGTTTTAATATGATCTATTATTACTTCAAGACTTTTCACATGAGGACTGAAGATCTCGATGAAAAAGATTTTTTTATGAATGAGTATCCGGTTGTAACGATTCAGATCCCGCTTTATAATGAACAGTATGTTATTACAAGACTTATAGATTCTGTTATAAGAATGGATTATCCCAAGGATAAACTTGAGATCCAGATAC
>JAGPCH010000301.1 GCA_018058125.1 Ignavibacteria bacterium
AATGGCAAACGCAATAAACTGGTTCGAAATCCCTGTAACTGATTTCGCAAGAGCAAAGAAATTTTACGGAGACATATTCGATTCGGAGATGCATGAAGAAATGATGGGTCCGCATCAGATGGGATTTTTCCCGGGGGACGGTGTAAGCGGCGCAATAGTCAAGGCTGAAGGTTATTTACCTTCAATGGACGGCGCGCTGGTATATCTTGCAGCCGGAGAGGATCTGACTGATGTAATGAACAGGATAGAAGCTGCAGGCGGAAAAGTGCTTCAGCCTAAAATGAAAGTAACAGATGAGATCGGATATATTGCGATCTTTGCTGATACTGAAGGCAATAAAGTTGCGCTGCACTCGCCGAAATAAGTAACAGGTATTAAGTATTAGGTATTAGGTATTAGGTATTAGGTATTCGGTATTAGGTATTAAGTATTAGGTATTAAGTATTAGGTATTAAGTATTAGGTATAAAGTAAATTAACCGCATTGTCGTATCAAACGGCAGGCGGTTAATTTATTATTATTATCCATTATGAAATTGAGTAATGAAGCTTACGAAGTCAGGATTTCTTTTTTATCATTAATATTACTTATCATTACAAGAAATTCATTCTGAATATTTTTAGTATGGTCTTTCGCATACCATAGCTGGATATTTTTATTAGCTTCGTCATGCGAAATATCCGGATTGTTTTTATATTCTCTCATGAGTGACATTGCCGTACCGGGTCTCGGACCCCATTTCCCAAGCACTTCAAAAGTTTCTCCGTCGAGTAAGATACAGACAGGAATTGACCTGGCGCCGTTGGTCAGGAATTCGTTCATAATACTTTCATTCTCATCTCTTAAAATTATTTTAAGCTGAATATTAGAATTAAGCTCAGCTATTTTGTGAATCACAGGAAGATTCTGAGCGACATCTCCGCACCATGATTCTGCTATTACAAAAAATACCAGTGAGTGGCTGATCTTTTCAACTTCAGCTATTACATTATCATCTAAGACTGTTGTTTTTTCAATTCTTTTGGTTCGTTCAGCATTTAATTTTGTAAAATAAATATTTAATTCGGATTTGTTATATCCGGTGCAAATATTATTGCTGATCAGCTTCAAGACAAGCTCTTTATATTCTTCATAAGTAAATGCATTATCCAGTACTTTCTGTGTTATTATACTTTTCATCTTAATTTTGATTAGGTTTATCAAAATTAGACAATATGTATGTGAAATTGTATTCAATCTTTTATCTTTAAATCAGCTTAAATTATAACTATGGAATCACCGGTGAAACAGTCATAATAAAAGCAGCTGCATTATTGTTGATTAAAACCACATCAGAAAGATCCGTTAAATTGTCCCCATTTACATCTGAGACATTATATCCTGTCAGGAATAAATCAGCATCATTAAAAGAAATAAGAACATCATTAAGATCAACAGTATTATCCTTATCGACATCACCGGAGTAAATAGTCCATTTCAAACCTTTTAATTTTAAATTATTTCCATATGCCTGTGAAGATGATACAGTAAAATTATAATTCAAAGTATCCGATAAGAAAGTTTGAGTAAAAGAACTCCAGACATCAACAGTGTTGCGATGTTTTATCATTATATAATAATTAACTCCATTCAAAGCATTAAAAAATTTAAATGAACCCTGACCGTTTTGATTAAGGATACTGGTTGAGGAGTCTGCAATCAAATAAGGCGGAGAATTATTTCTCAGATAGACTTTAGCCGTATCGGGTACCATAATGTTTGAATTTTCATCATAGAATCCTTCAATAAAAGAAGTGAGTTTGAGATCCGTGAATGGAAGACCGGCGGAAGTAGTTTTAAAAACTTTGCTTCCAATTACCCAGCCGGTTTGAGAATTAATAAATTTTATATTTGCTCTGCCGGCATTTAGAGGTATCTGGTTCCATGTTGATCCTCCGTTTAATGTATATACTGAATACGCGTTATCACCTATAGCCCAGCCTGTATTATCATTTATAAAATCCATAGAAAAAAATCCCGCAGAATTATTCATATCTCTTTGTTGAAACCAGTTTACACCTCCGTTAGTAGTTTTAAGAATATGTTCACGGTAACCCCCTGCCCATCCGGTATTTTCATTTACAAATTTAATTGAATAAATAACTCTAAAATTAGATGTAGAGTATTGTGAAATCCAGTTAACACCTCCATTTGTCGACTTATGTATGGTTGATGCACCTGACGAATAAGTAGTCATCCAGCCTGTATTTTCATTTACAAAGGAAAATTCTGTTCCCATTCCTGAACTGATGATTGACCAGTTATCACCGCCATTGACAGTTTTATATAAATAAGGCTGTGCTTGAATCCATCCGGTTGTTGAGTTAAGGAAACTGATTTTATTCCCTGTGCTTATTAAAACCAACTGAGAGTCCCAGTTCAATCCTGAATTTGTTGTATGATACAAAATTTTATTAGTAGAACACATCCATCCGGTATTTTCATTTATAAACCATACTGAATTTAAATTTTCTGCAGTGTTGCTGAAGATTGAATTGTCGAACCAGTTATTTCCTCCATTGGTAGTTTTGATCATTCTGTTTCCATATCCAACAGCAAATCCGGTATTTTCAGACGGAAAGGAAAATGAAAAAAGATTAAATTGAGGATGAGGTGTAGGTTCTTCAATCCACTGGGAAGAAGAATTATTATGCATTATAAGAAAAAGCAGAATCAGTATGGTATTTTTCATAGATTAAAATTTTAAGTTATACCAAAAATAAAAAATCTGAATTTCCAAAGCAAACATTTTTTGATTAAAATGTAGGATTCTAATCTTACTGATTAAATGATTTTTTTGAACTTTTATTAGAAAAGAATCAACTATGTTTTAAAATTAATCATCGGTTTTGGAGACTTTTTTACTAGAAAAAAAAGTTTTAATGATAATATTCAAAAAATGGTTTGAAAAGTTGACGTTAATTTATTAACTTGTCAACTTAAATAACGGAGCGTAGCGTAGCCCGGTATCGCGCCAGTTTTGGGAACTGGAGGTCGCTGGTTCGAATCCAGCCGTTCCGACACAAAATTTGAATGTGTATAACTTTCATGATCTTAAAAATAGTCCTTGGAGTTGAGTCTAAGGACTTTTTTTTTAACCGGATTTGACGGGTTTTAATAAAAATCTAAAGCCGGTTATTTTTGAAGCGATCAATTGATTGTTTCCAATAAATCCTAAGATAGTCTGACATTGTTTTATAAAATTTTCATTAGAACTTTTTTATTTTTGTTTGATGCTGAAGCGGTTCACAACTTTGCATTGAATTTATTTTCCAAAGCGACTTTTCTTTACCCTGTGCTGAAATTTATGTTCAGCCCTAAATATGTCAATATTATAGAAATAAAAGATCTGAAATTCAAAAACAGACTGGGCCTTGCTGCGGGTTTTGATAAGAATGGGATTGCAATAAGGTTCTGGGAAGCATTGGGTTTCTCTCATCTTGAAGTCGGTACAGTAACTC
>JAGPCH010000299.1 GCA_018058125.1 Ignavibacteria bacterium
ATCTCCATATGATGACTGGCACAGACAGGCATGGGCAGGAGCTTTTGTACTTATATTTCTTGTGTTTATTGTAAATTTATTAGTAAGATTTGTAACACATAACAAGTTTTCAGGAAATATTTGATCCGTAAAAATTAGTTTTAGAAAATGAATATAGAAAAAGAAGATATTGATTTTGATAACGAAACTGAAACTCAGGAAGAAACAGAGATAGACTTTAAATCTGCTGTTCTGACAAACGATCTGAGTGTTTATTTCAAAGACAGACCGGGCATTGAAAATATTAATCTGAAGATCAGAAAAAACAAAGTTACTTCAATTATCGGACCTTCCGGATGCGGAAAATCAACTTTTCTCAGATCATTGAATCTGATGCATGACATGACACCAACGGCAAGGGTTTTCGGGGAAATATTTATAAATGGCGAAAACATTACAAACTTTAATTCAGTTGACATCAGAAAGAAAGTTGGGATGGTTTTTCAAAAACCCAATCCTTTTCCTTCAATGTCAATTTATGATAATGTAATAGCAGGTTTGAAACTAAATGGTTCAAAAAAAAGATCGGATTATGATGAAATTGTTGAAAAAAATTTAATACATTCCGGATTATGGGAGGAAGTCAAAGACAGATTAAAGACACCAGCAGTAAGTTTATCGGGAGGACAGCAGCAAAGACTTTGTATTGCCCGAACTATAGCAGTCAATCCGGAGATAATATTAATGGATGAACCCACAAGCGCTCTGGATCCGATTTCCACAGCAAAGATTGAAGAATTGGTATTTAATTTAAAAAATGAATATACAATTGTTATTGTAACTCACAATATGCAGCAAGCCGCAAGAGTTAGCGATATGACTGCATTTTTTTATTTGGGTAAACTGATTGAGTTTTCAAAGACAAGACGTATGTTTACAAACCCGCGAGAAAAATTATCCGAAGAATATATAACCGGCAAATTCGGATAATTAATAACCACTTTCCTTTAATATTTTTAATAATATAATTTACTGATCGTTTGGTGATTTACTTAAAACCATTAATGAGTTATCAGCGTTATGTTATATAAATTTAAAGTGTTTGTAAATTTAAATATGTTTTAAATTAATAATATAATTGATATTTTACCAAAATTTATTTAAATGTCTGAAGCCAATTTCATATTAAAAAATACCGGTTTAAAAGGAAATGCAGGAAAACTGAATTTTTCAGTAATTTTATTACCTGTATCAATATTAATTCTGGTCATACCGGGAATGTTTGGAATATTCAGTAATGAAAATGAAAACGCAGAAAAATATTTGTCTTATGAAACAGGCGGAAAGGAAATTAAAAATTCCGGTAATTACAATATTTTATCATCTGCGGATCTTTCAGGAAAGATCAAAGATACGGTATATACAGATCTTGACAACTGGCTTGAATTAAGAATTGATGAACAAATGCTGTATCAGCACTGGAGAGACGGAAGAACAGTAAAATATCCTGTATCTACAGGAAATAACAAAGGCGGAGATCCTGAAGCACTGGAAACCAGACCCGGATTGTTTGCAATATTTCATAAGGTAGAACATCACCAATCCTCACAGTTCAATGCAGCTAATATGTATAACTTTATGCCGTTTAATCAGGGAATAGGTTTTCATTCAATTGACGGAACAGGTTATTATGCCCATTTAGGTGTAAGACCATCATCTCACGGATGTATAAGAATGAAGCATGAAGATGTAAAAAAATTATTTGCGGAATGTCCAAAAGGAACACTTGTGCTTGCTTTGAAGAAATATTCAGCAAGAACAGTTGCATTTGCACCTGCCGGCTTTAAAAATGAAAGAGAATATACAAAAGATGAATACAAGATAATGCTTGCGTCCAATCTATATAATCTTTTGACCGGAAAGTATTATACTGAAGAGCGATCTAAATTCATCATTGATCCAAAAGTCGTTCCTGTATCCGGTGTATATATAAGCTATGATAAAGAAATTCCGGATAATCAGATTCTTCCCAGAAGTTTTTTACAATTTTCCGAAGAGAAAGATAAAGTTGTAACAGCAATAAATTATGAAAATATTGAGTTGATAAAAGAAGATGAGTTAATAACGCTTGTCAGTGAAGATGAAGAGGGGAATCTGACTTTTTCAAATAATGATGTAAGTAAAGATGTTTCATCCAGCGCTGATCTTGTAAAAAAGTATTTCTATAATCCGATAGGTGTACTTCCATATTTCGGACCGAAAAGATAAAATTAAATTATCAGATTATTTTTTAAGTAACTTTAATTTATTTAAATTTTATTTTAAGTTACGGAACAAAATTAATTTTACATAGTTATATAATTAAACAATTTTTAATAATCCAAAAACGGAGGTTAAAGTGTCAGAAAACTTAGACAATAGTTATTCAGTATTCTCACAAATAAGTAAGAATATGACTTATGGTGCTCCTGAATTAAAAAGGCTTTATCAGAAGTTTGTAACACGAGGTTTAATTGTTGCAACTGTCATAGCAGTGGTGCTTTCTGTTTCCAGTATGGCTTATATCCTGTGGGCGAAAAATAAAGAAGCTAAAGATCTTGAAAATATGCAAAGAGAAATTACTCTTGCGGATCTGGATGTCCCGCCTCCTATTGATGAAGTGCCTCCTGAGCTACCGAAAGATGTTGCATTAAAGGATCTGGCAGCATTAGCACCGGAGCCGGTTGCTAAAAAACTGATTACGGAAGAAGTTAAATTGAAAAATCAACAGGAACTGGAAGATGTAAAACTTCCTGTAGCTTCAGAAGGAACAGATGATCCCAATAAGGTAACGGCTACAGAGTTTTCAGGAAAAGTAGTTGAGAAAAAAGTTGAAGAGAAAGTAGAAAAGAAAGAAGAAAAGAAAAAAGAAATTTTCCAGCAGTTTGAAGTTGAAAAAGCTCCGGTTGCTGTAAATCTCGGATCGATCAAAGGCTCTATGAGATATCCGGAAATTGCAAGACAATCCGGAATGGAAGGGAGAGTTGTTGCAAAAGTATTAGTAGGTACGGATGGTTCTGTTGTAAAAGTAGGTGGAATAAGCGGTCCGGATATTTTCAGAGATGAAGTATCGGATAAAGTAATGGGTCTGAAGTTTACTCCTGCTTTACAAGGCGGTCAGCCGGTTAAATGCTGGGTAAGTGTTCCATTCAGTTTTACTCTTAGCTCCAAAGATAAAAAGAAATCTTCAGATGATGAAGAAAGCGAAGATGAGTAACATAGATATTATTTCTGATTTTTAGTATTAAATTAACCTTCATAATAAGATTTTTGAGACATCTTTTTTGTGAAGGTTAATATTTTTAATGACAATTTATAATTAGAGTTATACTATTATGAATGCTTCCATTATAATCAATTTTATTACAGCTTTTATTACTTTTATTTTTGGCATACTGTTAACCACGGGAATTATATTTCCCGGGAAAGTTGACACATCCAAATATATGCTGGGCATAGTATTGATAATATATGGAGTATAC
>JAGPCH010000302.1 GCA_018058125.1 Ignavibacteria bacterium
GTGTACGGAGGCAGCGGAAAAGCTGCTCGTAACTGGGAATGCTATGATAAGATAATTGAATCTCTTAAAAATCTTAATGAGGACGAAACCCTTCTTGTTCAATCCGGAAAACCGGTTGCTATTTTCAAGACTCATGCAAACGCTCCGAGAGTGATGATTTCAAATTCGCAGATAGTTCCGGCATGGGCTAACTGGGATGAATTCAGAAGACTCGAAGCGCTTGGACTTACGATGTATGGTCAAATGACAGCGGGAAGCTGGATATATATCGGCACGCAGGGAATCTTGCAGGGAACATACGAAACCTTTGCTTCATGCGCGGATAAGAATTTTGACGGGACGCTGGCGGGACAGTTTGTGCTCACCTGCGGACTTGGGGGAATGGGCGGCGCTCAGCCGCTTGCTGCGACTCTTAACGGAGCAGCTTTCCTCGGTGTTGATGTTGATAAATCAAGAATAGAGAAAAGAATTGAAACAGGTTATTGTGATGTGATGACAGAAGATATTGATGAAGCGCTGAAATTAGTACTCGAAGCGAAGCAAAATAAGAAAGCCTTATCAGTCGGACTTGTCGGAAATGCAGGAGAGGTTCTGCCGGAATTATTAAAGAGAAATATTTTACCTGATGTTGTAACTGATCAGACATCTGCTCATGACATGCTCAACGGATACGTGCCGATGGGAATGAGTTTTGAGGAAGCAGTAGAATTAAGAAAAAGCGATCCTGTGAAGTATCAGGAGCTTGCGCGGAAGACAGTGGTGACGCACTGTCGCAGCATGTGGGAATTCATGCAGCGCGGCGCAGTTGTATTTGATTACGGTAATAATCTGAGAGGCGAAGCTTATAATAACTGTTTCAAATCAGCATTTGAGATACCGGGATTTGTACCGGAATATATCCGGCCGTTATTCTGCGAAGGAAAAGGTCCATTCAGATGGGTAGCGCTTTCGGGCGATCCGGAAGATATATATAAAACAGATGAAGCAATAATGAAAGCATTTCCCGACAATAAACTTTTACACAAATGGCTGAAAGCCGCGCGGGAGAAAGTACATTTTCAGGGACTGCCATCAAGGATATGTTGGCTAGGTTACGGAGACAGAGCAAAAGCCGGGAAGCTGTTTAATGATATGGTACGAGACGGGATATTATCAGCGCCGATTGTGATAGGAAGAGATCATCTTGACTGCGGAAGCGTTGCATCCCCAAATCGTGAGACGGAGAAAATGCTCGACGGTTCGGATGCGATCGCTGACTGGCCGGTATTAAATTTCGGACTGCACTGCATAGGCGGAGCAAGCTGGGTTTCACTTCATCACGGCGGCGGAGTGGGAATCGGTAATTCGATACATTCGGGAATGGTGATAGTGGCGGATGGTACAAAAGATGCTGAAGAAAGACTAGAAAGATGTCTGACCTACGATCCCGGAATGGGAATCGTGAGACATGCTGATGCAGGATATGAACTGGCTTTGGAAGAGAGGGAGAAGTTCGGAATAAAGATGCCGATGATTTGAGTATAAATTAAAAACGAAAAATCAAAAAATTAACATTTATTTATTCAGATAAATAATTTTTATGGAAAAGGAGATACGAAAATCGATATAGAAAAGATCATACAACACTTCAAAGAATCCTCCAATGAAGATTATAAAACAATGTTAAATCTTTACGAATCAAAATCTTTTAATTGGGCTTTGTTTATTGGACATATATCAATTGAAAAGTTACTTAAAGCAGTATTTGTAAAAGTTAATAAAGAACATGCTCCTTATACTCACAATCTATTAAGATTATCAGAACTTAGTAAAATAGAATTATCCGATGAATATTCAGACTGGTTAGATAAAATAACTTTATTTAACATTAATGCACGATATGACGATTATAAAAATGAATTCTATAAACAGTGTACACCCGATTTTACAAAAGACTGGATCGGTAAAATTAATAAATTAAGAACATGGATAAATCAAATGTTATAGACATAGCGAAAGAGTTTGCCAAAGTTGTTAAAAAGAAATATGAATATAAAAATATCATATTGTTCGGTTCTTATGCGAAAGGAAATAGCAGAAATGAAAGTGATATTGATATTGCAATAGTGTTTAAAGATTATGATGACTCAATTGATATGCAGCTTGAACTAATGAGATTAAGAAGGAAAATTGATACTCGTATTGAACCCCACCCATTTAAAGAAATAGATTTTAATAATATGAATCCGATAGTAAATGAGATCTTGAAATATGGATATGAGATACTATGAAAAAGTTCTAAAAAAATGCTTAGTTGCAGTGATTTTATCTAAACGTAAAGCCAGTTGTACAAGTAAAAATACTATTTTTATGAGCGTAAACCTTCTAAATATTCGTATTAATAAATCAATCCTGCCCATCCTATATTACTATTAATGAAGAATACTGAAACTAAAGCGTTACTTGTATTGCTTGATTGAGTAAGCCAGTTCGTTCCACCGTTTGTTGTCTTATAAATTATTCCGCCTGTCTGACCCAGACCCACAGCCCATCCTGTATTGCTGTTTGTGAAACAAACTGAAGTTAACCATTCAGAAGGTCCCGGAGTAAACTGAGTTATCCAATTTGTTCCGCCGTTTGTTGTATTTATAATTATTCCGCCTGATTGACCCAGACTACCCGCACCCAAACCCACAGCCCATCCCGTACTGCCGTTTGTGAAAAAAACAGAATAGAGGTCGTTATATACTCCGCTTGTCTGACTGATCCAGCTGCTTACTCCGTCAGATGTCTTTACTACAGTCCCCGAATTACCCACAGCCCATCCTGTATTATCATCTACAAAAAATGTAGATAAGAGGTGGTTTCCTGTTGGTAAAGGATTCTGCCAGTACCATTCTGTCTGACAGAATGCAAGATTTAAGAAGAAAAGCAGGTTAACTAAAATAATAATTATTCTCATATCCGAATCTTTAATTAAATTTTTTCAATCTAACCATAAAAAATACAAAATGAAAAATATAAAATTGTTATAAATCAGAAAACTATTCTTTCCCGTTAATCAATCCGGAATCGAAAATTAAAGACAAATGGTTCACTTTCAATTTTAATCAGTTCGAATTATTTTGATATAAATCTCCGATATATGATCTCATTTATTACCAACATTAAAAAATTCTCCAAAAAAGGTGAGAAGACAGGCTGGACTTATGTTGAGATTCCGGTTGATAAAGCGCAAAAGATTAATCCCGGGAATAGAAAATCATTCAGGATAAAAGGTTTGCTTGATGAATTCAGGATCAAACAGACTGCGCTGATACCGATGGGAGAAGGAAATTTCATTCTTCCATTAAATAAAGAAATCAGAAAAGGCATTGGCAAAAAAGAAGGTGAAGAGTTAAAAATCAAAATAGAGATTGATAGATCTGATATTGAAATATCACCTGAATTATTAGATTGTCTTGCTGACGAACCTCAGGCACTTGCTAATTTTAATAATCTTGCTCATCATC
>JAGPCH010000303.1 GCA_018058125.1 Ignavibacteria bacterium
CAAAAAAACTGATAAAGTTGACGGCACGAATAATGAACTCGATATGATCGTGAAGTATAATCTCGTTGCAGACAGTAAAGGGAAATGGAAAATTAAAGATAATACTGTAGTGAAGAAGTAAAAATAGTTAGTAGTTAGTAGTTAGTAGTTAGTAGTTAGTAGTTAGTAGTTAGTAGTTAGTAGGTAAAATTAATAGATAAGAAATAGTTCCAATTACATTTTAAAATTGTTTAATAATAAATAAAAATATTTAAAATACATGAGTATATTAGTTAATAAGAAAACAAAAGTAGTAGTACAGGGCATAACAGGTTCGGAAGGTACGTTTCATGCAACACAGATGATTGAGTACGGAACAAACGTTGTAGCCGGAGTCACTCCGGGAAAAGGCGGAAGTACTTTTAAACCTGAGAAAGGCAAAGCGTTACCGGTATTTAATTCTGTCAAAGAAGCAGTTCAGAAAACAGGAGCTGATGCTTCGGTAATTTTTGTGCCGGCTTCATTTGCGGCTGATGCAATAATGGAAGCTGCAGACGCCGGTATAAATGTAATAGTATGTATTACAGAGGGCATTCCTACCAGCGACATGATAAAAGTTTATGAGTTTGTAAAGAATAAAAATACTGATACTCATTCGGTAAGATTCATCGGACCTAACTGTCCGGGAATCATCACTCCGGGCGAATGCAAGATCGGCATCATGCCGGGATTCATTCATAAGAAAGGAAAAGTCGGACTTATATCCAGAAGCGGAACGCTTACTTATGAAGCTGTATGGCAGTTAACTAACTTAGGCATCGGACAATCCACATGTATAGGTATCGGCGGAGATCCAGTGATTGGCACAAGATTTCTCGATGCTATTAAACTTTTCAATGAAGATAAGAATACAGAAGCAATAGTTATGATCGGAGAGATCGGCGGAAGCGCTGAAGAGGAAGCTGCATATTATATTAAGAAGCATGTGAAGAAACCTGTCATTGGATTCATAGCCGGAAAGACAGCTCCTCCGGGAAGAAGAATGGGTCATGCAGGCGCTATCATCTCGGGCGGTAAAGGAACAGCCGATGAGAAAATAAAGGTGCTGAAGGAATGCGGAATTCTGGTAGCCGAGTCCCCTGCTGATATAGGAAGAACAGTTGAGAAAGCGCTGAACAAGATCAAAGCAAAAAATTCCAAAAAAGACGATGTAAAAAAATCTGTTAAGAAGAAGATCAATAAAATAATTAAATCCGTATCTGCAAAAAAAGGCGATGTAAAAAAGAAAGTAGAAAAAAAAGTAGAAAAGAAAAAAGCTTCGAAAAAAACAGATAAGAAAAAGAATAAAAAATAATCCGCTTTGACAACTATAAGAATTAACAACGCGAGATTTTATGCATACCATGGAGTGCTTGATTATGAAAAGCAGTATGGAAATAAATTCGAAGCAGATATTGAAATGAAATGCGACATAGATGAGCTTGGTGAAACGGATGATCTGAATCTGACTGTTAATTATTTATCGGTTTATAATCTGGTAAAGGAAATATTCACAGAGGAAAAATATAATCTGCTCGAAACGGTAAACATGAATATATGCAAAGGGATACTTGAAAATTTTCCGATGGTATGCGAAATCACAGTAAAGATAAGGAAACCGAATGCTCCATTGGGAATTATAGATTCTGTGGAAGTAGAAAATACCTTAAAACGTTAAAACAGAATTAATCATATGACAAAAGCTTATCTCGGACTCGGATCAAATAAAGGTGAAAGGATCTCTTATATTGAGACAGCACTAAGTGAGATATCAAAGATAGACAGGACTGAAGTTGTTAAATGTTCGTCTGTTTATGAAACCGAACCCTGGGGAGTAAAGAATCAGGGAGATTATCTTAACAGCGCGGCAGAGATCAATACTGAGCTCAGCGCTGCAGAACTTTTAAAAGCATTAAAAGAAATTGAAAACAGGATAGGGCGGACAGTGACTTCGAGGTGGTCTGAAAGAGAAATTGATATTGATCTTTTGTTTTACGGAAATGAGATTTTGAACAATGAGACAATACATGTACCGCATAATGAGATAGAGAACAGAAAGTTTGTACTTGTCCCAATGAATGAAATCGCACCTGAGCTTGTACATCCTGTCTTAAAAAAGAGTATATCAGAATTATTATCGGAAACTTCTGATGAGCTTCAGGTTACGAAATTTACATTTACAAAATCCGGTAAATAATTACCCACATAAACTGTTGGAAGATAAGAAAATCAAATACATTGCTGTCGAAGGTGTCATAGGAGTCGGGAAAACGTCTCTAGCCAAGAAGCTTTCCGAAAAGCTGAATGCAAAGCTTATACTTGAGAATTTTGAGGATAATCCTTTTCTTGAAAAGTTTTATAATGACCCTGTCAGCTATGCATTTCATACTCAGATGTATTTTCTTATGAGCCGTTATAAACAGCTTCAGGAGATAAAGCAGATAGATATGTTTCATGATTATTATGTTGCCGATTACATTTTTGAGAAAGATAAGATCTTTGCTTATCTGAATCTACAGGATGATGAATTGAAATTATATGAGAAGATCGTTACGCTGATTGAGAAAACAATAATAGTGCCTGATCTGATAATTTATCTTCAGTCAAACGTAGAGAGACTTATGAAAAACATAAGACACCGTGACAGGGAAATAGAAAAAGAGATAAAAGAAGATTACATAAAAGATCTTAATGAAGGATACAATTATTTTTTCTTCCGGTATAAAGCAACAAAGGTAATGATAGTTAATTCGGCAGAGATAGATTTTGTGAACAATGAAAAGGATTTTGAGAATCTTATAAGGGAAATATTCAAGCCCGAACATTCGGCTATAGAATATTACAACCCTGTAAACATTAAAGCGGCAAAATAGCTGATAAGCATGGGCAGAGTTTTAGTTATACTAATAGCGATTTTTTTATTAATGACAATTCTAAGGAATATTCTGAGAAATATACAGCAGAGAAAAAATCTTTATACAGATAAAAAAAGCAATCCTAACCTGAAGGATAAGAAAAACTCCAACAATAATAATGATGATGACAATATAGTAGATGCAAAGTTTGAGGAGATAAAATAATACCTGAATGCTTAAACAATTATTCAGAATATTAGGAAGATCAGAAAAGCCGGTAAACATATCTGATATAGAACCGTCAAAAGTAAAAAACATTTTAATCGTCAGGCAGCATAATCAGCTTGGAGACATGCTGTGTTCTGTACCTTTGTTTGCAGCAATACGAAAGCGGTTTCCCGAGGCTCATATTACGCTTGTAGCTTCTCCTATCAATTATGAGATCCTGTTCAGCGACATAAATCCATTCATAGATAAAGTCATAACATACAGAAAATCCCCTTTTAAAAACCTTATTGAGTTTTATAAAGAATTAAAGAATCACGATTATCAGATAGGTATCGTCCCTTCGACAGTATCGATCTCGAGGACATCTCATTTCATAAACTT
>JAGPCH010000304.1 GCA_018058125.1 Ignavibacteria bacterium
GTTTATTATGTTTTTAATGGCTAACTTGTATTCATCAGATTCCGGATAACTCATTTAACCAATTAACCAGTTAACCAATTAACCATTTAACCATTTAACCATTCAACCAATTAAACAATTAACCATTTAACCATTCAACCAATTAACACAATAAACCAATTTTGAACAAGATACTGATAGTAGACGACGAGCAAAACATTATTGACAGTATATCCATGGTGCTTGGATCCGAGGGATATGACATCGACTCTTCACTAAATGGTTTTACTGCAATAGAAAAAGTAAAAAATATTGAGTATGACCTTATACTTCTCGACATAAAAATGCCGAAAATGGACGGACTTGAAGCTCTTGAAAAAATGATGGAGGTGAACAAAAACCTTGTTGTGATCATGATCTCCGGACACGGGAATATTGATACGGCAGTAGAGGCTACAAAAAAGGGAGCATACAATTTTCTTCAGAAGCCATTGCCTGATCTTCACGAACTGAGACTTACCATTAAAAATGCAATCGATTATAAAAGATCAAGAGATGAAATAAGAAAAGTAAAAAGCGAATTCAGGGAATCCAATAAGATCATTGGAAGAAGCGCTAAGATAAAAAATGTGCTGGAGCTTGTCTCAAAGTTCGCAAAACTGAATTCAAATATTCTTCTTACCGGTGAGAGCGGCACGGGAAAAGAGCTTATCGCCAGACAGATTCATATCGAATCTGACAGAGCCGATTTTCCATTTATGGAGATCAACAGCGCAACGCTTTCTGAGGATAAGATCGAACGTGAACTCTTTGGCATAATTGAAAATAATAACATACTGCCCGGTAAATTTGAACTTGCAGACGGCGGTACTGTTTTCTTTGATGAGATCTCCAATCTTTCAGAAGAAGTCCAGTCAAAGCTGCTTAATGTAATTGAAACAAACTCAATTTCACGTATAGGAAGCAATGTAAACATACAGCTTGATCTCAGATTCATTTTCGGCACAAATAAAAATCTCAGCGAAGAGGTTACCGAAAAAAGATTCAGAGAAGATTTCTATCACAGGATAAATGTACTGCAGATTGAAATTCCCCCACTCAGGGAAAGACCGGAAGATATAATTGATCTTACAGAATTTTTTGCCGAAAAACTTTGCATAGAAAATAACATAAGTAAAAAAGAATTCACTGATAAAGCAAAAGATCTGCTCCTTTCGTTCAGATGGCCCGGAAATGTACGGGAGTTAAAAAATCTTGTGGAAAGGATTATCATAACTAACGATAAGGATAAAATAGATCATAATGATATAGAGCTTCCCGGCACCAGACACTCAAAGGAATTCAGTGAAATGTTCAACAAGAATATGCCATTAAATGAATTTCAGAATGAATCGGAAAAAATATTTCTGCTGAAAATGCTGAATGATTACAAGTACAACATCTCCCGAACTGCCGAAGCTCTTCAGATCCAGAGAAGTCATCTGTACAAGCTTCTGACTAAATATGATATTCAGACCAAAGGCAGGAATAAATAGAGATTAATTTTTTCAGAGATTTTTCTGCCGGAATATTTCATACATAAAAACACCGGCAGACACTGAAGCATTCAATGAACCCAGTTTCCCGGTCATCGGGATTCTCATTAATATATCACATTGCTGTTTCAGATTGCTTCTCATTCCTGCACCTTCGCTTCCTATGATAAGCGCAAGCGGCATTTTCAGATCTGTTTCAAAAATAGTCTTTGTAGCTTTCAGATCAGTTCCGGCTATCCAGTATCCGTTGTTTTTCAAATATATGATCGAGTTTGTAAGATTTGTTTCTTTTGCAATGCTTATATAATTAACTGCTCCGGAAGATGTTTTGATGACTGTATGATTAACCTCTGCGGAATTGTGACGGGGAATGACTATTCCGTCAGCTCCGAGACAAACCGCTGATCTGATAATTGCTCCGAGATTGTGCGGATCGGTTATCTGATCAAGAAGCAATATTAAAGGATTAGTGATTTTCTTGTTATCTTCGACAATATCACGCAATGATCTGTAATTAAAATCTTTAATAAATCCAAGAACGCCCTGATCAATTCCCTCTTCTTTGGTTTTATTGTCAAAAAGCTTTTTAAAGTCGAAATAGTTAAGATATATGAGATTGATCTTTAGCTCTTCAGCACGTTTGACTATTTCCTTGAGTTTATTATCAGGCTTTACTTTCTTAAGCAGAATGATCTTATTTATTTCTTCAGGATTTGATTTTAGAAATTCAAGAACAGGATTTTTGCCGAGTACTAACATTAAATTGTAAATTTATTATGGTTTGTGAAATGAGTATTTTAGGTCTCTGTTTTTTATGTCAAAATGTAAATGCAATATATCGATAATATCTTTTAATTAATTTGTAAAAACAAAAGCATAAACTAAAACGATAAGAATTGAATGAAAGGATAATTGAAATTTATGACAGATATTCTCATAAATTCACTGAGCTGGAGTTAAGATCAAATACACTTTACATAGTAGCTACACCCATCGGCAATATAGAAGATATTTCCTTCCGGGCAATCAATATTTTAAAAAAATGCGATCTGATCGCTTCGGAAGATACCCGAAATACCAACTTTCTTCTGCAGCAATACGGAATAAAAAACAGAACAATGAGTTATTATTCCCACGTAGAATCAGGTAAAGCGGATTACATTATCAGTGAGATCGCTTCCGGAAAAGCTGTAGCTCTCGTCTCAGATGCCGGCACTCCGTGCATTTCAGATCCGGGAAATATACTGGTAGCAAAATGCATAGAAAGCGGAATAGATATTGTTTCGGTGCCGGGTTGCAGTTCGCTTATTCATTCATTGATCCTATCAGGCTTTTCTTCCAAAAAATTTTATTTTCAGGGATTCCTTCCGCTGAAAAAAGGCAGAAAAACTTTACTGGAAGAGTTAGCTTCTGTGAAAATGACTTTGATCATTTTTGAATCTCCATACAGAATTTATAAAACCCTGAAAGATATTCTTGAAGTATTCGGAAACAAAGAGGTTTCGGTATCCAGAGAGATGACAAAAAAATTCGAACAGGTAATAAGAGGAAGAGTAAAAACAATAATTGAAAGAGACATAAAAACCAAAGGTGAATTTGTAATTATCATAAACAACAATTAACTATTTATTTTAAATGGAAAAAAATTCAAGTGAAAGTAAAGAAGTGAGAGTAAGATTTGCTCCGTCTCCAACAGGTTTTATTCATATCGGTTCTTTAAGAACAGCTTTATTCAATTTGCTTTTCGCAAGACATCAAGGCGGAATGAATATTCTGAGAATTGAAGATACCGATCAGTCTAGGAAAGTAGAAGGTGCAGTGGAAAATTTAATCAAGAATTTAGGCTTGCTGGACATTAATTTTGACGAAGGTCCGCTGCAGGGCGGAGATTACGGTCCGTATTACCAGTCAGAGAGACTCGATATCTATAAAAAGTACTGTGATGAGTTAGTGGATAAAGG
>JAGPCH010000305.1 GCA_018058125.1 Ignavibacteria bacterium
GCCTTGAACTATCAGCAATGGCTTTGTGATCTTATCTGCATTATTGAGCGGAGAGATCTTTTCAAGAAATGCATACATCTCCGGAATTCTCTCGTCACCGTATTCTACTCTTCTCAGATCTGTTCTGTAACTTTCGGTATTTTTCAGGAAAGTATTAAAATTAGAAATTCCAACTATATCAACTGCGCACCGGATTTTATCAGCATAATCAACTGAAACAGCAAGCGCCATATATCCGCCGTAGCTTCCGCCCATTACCATTATTCTGTCAGGATCCAGTTCAGGAATTGAATTTATATGATCAAGCAAAGCTCCGATGTCTTTTACCGAATTTAGTCTGTCGAAGCCATCATCGAGTTTGAGAAATGTCTTACCGAATCCTGCAGAACCTCTTACATTCGGGAAAATAATTCCTATGCCGAGTTCGTTTAGATAATAATTATAAGAACCGATATATCCCGGTCTGGACTGACTTGCCGGACCTCCGTGAACATCAATTATCACTGGTCGCTTTCCGGTGAACTTTGAGTGAGGTTTATAATAGAATCCGCTTATCTCAAGACCGTCAAAACTTTTCCATTTAATTAATTCCGGAATGCTGAGTTCTTCAGGATCAATACCTCCCATGTCGCTTTTAGTCCATTGGATGATCTGTCCTGAATTTAAGTTATATACAAAGATATCACGAGAGGATCTTGCCGAAGTGATTGTCATGGCAAGATCTTTCGAGTTATTATGAAAAGAAAGACTGCCGTATATTCCGACAGGTAAGTTTTCTATAGGTTTTGAAATTCCGGATCCGGTATCATAAACATATAATATAGAAGAGCCCGATTCATTAACGATATAAGCGAGAGACATTCCGTCCTCTGAAAGTTCAAAATCCTCAACGTCTCCTGTAGAATTATCAGAGATAAAATTTACAGAAAGATCATTGAGATCCATATAAGCAAGAGTTCTGAATTCGTGATCTTTGTCGGTTATGAAGTAAATGCCATTCTCTTCTTTGTTAAATACAGCGCCGCTGTAATATATTTCGACATCTGTCTTTTGCGAAAGTTCTTTGAGAGTACTGGTAGTAATATCAGCGAGATAATAAAATGAAAGAGCATTTGAAACATATTCTCTTAGCAAAAGCTTTTTCCCGTCTTCCGAACAGTCGAGAATACCCCAACCGCCTCCTTTTAATTCCATGAAAAGAGAATCACTTTCCGGATTTAATGCATTCATAATATAAATATCCCTGTCAGCACCGTTACGTCTTGTGGAAGTATAAGCAAATGTATTGCTCCTGCCAAGCCATACTATGTTGCCGTTTTGCTCGCGCCCGTCTTTGGTGAGCATGGTTGAATTACTGTCAGCAAAGTCATAACGGAATATCTGACTGAATTCATCTCCGCCTGTATCTTTATAGAATAAAAAGAAATCACCAGTGACAGGATCGAATCTGGCGGATCTGACGGGTTCATCAAAAAAAGTGATCTGCCCGGGATCATTCATCGCATCACTCAGATAAGCAAGCTGATAGGTATTTCCGAATCTTGTTGACATGATCATTTCTGTCTTTTCGGGATGCCAGCCTGAGAAAACAGCGCTTTTTGATTCTGTGTATTTTTCGAGTTCATCAGCAAGTGATGCAGGTATCTGCGGAATGCCTTCGATAATGAAATTATCTGCTGGATAGATAAACTGATCAGATTGAGTAAAGCCGGTTTTAGCAAAAATTAAAAATACATTTAATATCAGGAAAGTACTGAATTGATGTTTTAGACAAATTTTGAAAGCTCGCATGGTGTTTGGAAAAATTTTTTAATTATAAAGAAATAAAAAAATGATAATATATGGTACAGATTTTATTGTGATAAAATTTATTTTTATAAATTACAAAAAATGAAATATATAATAACCGTAAAGTATTAATCTTATAATAAACCTGACTTTGAGATTACCTTTTTTAAATATTAAAAATATGTTGCAATATTTAAAAGCTGCGACCATGTTCATTTTAAATTTCATAATAATATTGAATATAAGAAATGCATCGATACCTGTGACTTTTTAATGAGTTTCATAATTAATTAAAAAGGTTAATTTTAAAAACTCTATTTTGAAATAGTTAGAAAAGTCTACTTAAGGCTCTGGCTATATTTAAGAATTTTCATTCAAAAAAAATAGAACTAAACTCAGTGAAAATCATTTTGTATAATTCCAAATTCCACTTTTTAAATCTATTACCAAAAAATTCAACCATAAGTAAACATGAAAGCGTAGAATGATCCCATTACATGAACCGAAGTTTGATGAACGTGATGAGATCCTGATTTTAGAAACCCTGCGAACAGGCTGGGTCTCGTCTGGCGGAAAATTTGTAGATCAGTTTGAGCGGAATTTTGCTGAGTATGTCGGAGCTAAATTCGCAGTTTCTACCTCTAGCGGAACTGTCGCGATTCAGCTTATGCTCGAAACCTTAAAGAAGCTGAAAGGAATAAACAGTCCCTTTGAAGTCATTGTACCGGACCTTTCATTTATTGCAACCGCTAATGCTGTCATCCATGCAGGAGGGCGACCTGTTTTTCTCGATAGCGGTATAGGTTCGCTGAATATTGATGGGAAAAGCCTTGAGAGATTTTTGTTAAAAAATTACAAATTTTCTGAAGATACAGGCTATGTATCTAAACTTAGTTCGCTTAAGTTGCTTTGTGTTTTACCGGCGCATATTATGGGTTGGGCGGGAGATATAGAAAACATACATGAAGTATGCGAACAATCAGGTCTTGTCTTACTTGAAGATGCGGCTGAAGCATCAGGGTCGAGGTTATTAAATGGAAAACATGTTGGTTTACACGGGCTGGCATCTGTTTTTAGTTTTAATGGAAACAAAATTTTATCAACCGGAGGCGGCGGAATGATAGTCACAGACGATGAAAATTTTGCAGCTCTGGCAAAACATCTTTCTACAACGGCAAAGACTGATGACTTGCGTTCTGTTCATGACATGATTGGATTTAATTTCCGCATGGTAAATATTCTGGCAGCGCTGGGAATTTCTCAGCTTAGCTATCTGGATAAACGGCTTATTGAAAAAAGGAAGATCAGAGATAATTATCACAGCTATCTGGAAGATGTAAAAGATGTTCATCTGTATTCAGAAGAACTGACCGTTTCTAACAACTGGCTCGTGAATATTGTTCTTGAAAATAACAGGCAGATGGAAAAAGTACTGAAGAATTTAAACTCGAATAATATAGGTGCAAGACCGCTATGGCAGCCTTTTCACCTGCAGCCCGCATTCAGTAGTTATGAACAGCCGGAGACGAAATGGCCGAATTCGGTAAATATTTGGAATAGAACTCTTTCATTACCTTCAAGTCCGCATTTACCTGAAGAGACTGTTAAGATGATTTCAAGAATTGTCATTGATAGTTTAGTGCTTTAAGCGGAAGACATTATTTGTAATAATTATTTGTA
>JAGPCH010000306.1 GCA_018058125.1 Ignavibacteria bacterium
AACTTTCGACAACTCTGTAGAAAGTTTCACTCTCTGAGCTTCACCTCCTGAAAGTGTTGTTGCCTGCTGTCCAAGTCTTATATATCCCAGTCCGACATCAAACAGCGTCTGCAGCTTTCTTTTAAGCGACGGCACTGCATCAAAAAACTCAACTGCATCTTCAACATTCATCTCAAGCACATCAGCAATTGATTTCCCTTTGTATTTAACTTCAAGTGTTTCGCGGTTGTATCTTTTACCTTCGCAAACATCGCAAGTTACATAAACATCAGGAAGAAAATTCATTTCAATCTTCTGCAGACCTGCGCCTTCACAGGCTTCGCATCTTCCGCTTTTTACATTAAAAGAAAATCTGCCGGGCTTATAACCTCTTATTTTTGATTCCGGAAGAGATGAATAAATATCTCTGATGAATGTAAACAAACCTGTATAAGTAGCAGGGTTACTCCTTGGAGTTCTTCCGATCGGTGTCTGATCGATCTCAATGATCTTATCAATTATTTTCTCTCTGTAAACTTCACCTTGCTTTGAAAGACCTTCTATGGATTTATATGGGAGCGGATGTTCTGCTGATTTAAAGAATTTCTGTGAAAGTATCCTGTATAAAGTTTCGGTAATCAGAGTTGACTTACCTGAACCGCTGACACCCGTTACACATATAAATTTTCCCAGAGGTATTTTTAATGTGACATCCTTAAGATTATTTCCGGTTGCGCCTTTTAGAGTCACAAAGTTTCCGGTACCTTCTCTTCTGCTTTCAGGAACATGGATCTTCTTTTTACCGGAAAGATATTCAGCAGTCAGAGAATTTCCGTTCAGCTCGGATGGTTTACCGAAAGCTACAACTTCTCCGCCATGCTCACCCGCTCTAGGTCCGAGATCCACAACATAGTCGGATGCTTCTATCATTTCTTTATCATGCTCAACGACAATTACAGAATTTCCAATGTCTCTGAGATTTTTCAGAGAGTCGATCAGTTTTATATTATCTCTCTGATGAAGACCTATCGATGGTTCGTCAAGAATATAAAGAACTCCCGTAAGCTGTGAACCTATCTGAGTTGCAAGTCTTATCCTTTGCGCTTCTCCGCCCGAAAGAGTTCGTGCGCTTCTGTCCAGAGTAAGATAATCAAGTCCGACATTCAAAAGAAAATCCAGTCTTGATCTGATCTCTTTTATGATCTGACCGGCAATGATCATTTTTCTGTCATCCAGTTTCAGGTCATTAAAAAATTCTTTCGAATCCTTTATTGACATCCGGGTGATATCATAGATATTTGTATCATTCAATTTCACCCAGAGCGAATCTTCTTTTAATCTTCCGCCTCCGCAGGTTTTGCATTTTGAAATTGCCATAAAGCTTTCCGCCCATTGCCTGATAGTCTCGGAAGAAGTATCATCAGAATATCTTTTTATATAACGGATCAGACCTTCAAATCTGTGTGAGTAATTATGACTATGTCCTTTCGAACTTGTATGATGATATTTTAATTTCTCTGAAGTTCCGTGAATAATAACTTCCATTGCATCATCGGAATATTTATTCAGCGGCGTATCAAAGTCATATCCGTATTTATCCAGAACACCTTTGAATATTGAATAAACCCAGGTACTTCGAGGCTTTCCGAGAGGAATGATTGCACCCTGATTGACGGAGAGCTTTTTGTCAGGGAATATTTTATCAAGGTCAATTTCCTTTTTCTCACCAAGTCCGAAACAGTCTTTACACCATCCGTAAGGAGAGTTGAATGAAAATGAATTCGGCGCAGGCTCTGAAAAGCTTCTGCCTGTAACAGGATCTGATAATTTTTCATTATACAGTCTGTCCTTTTTTCCGTCATTTATAATTAATATCCCGTCTCCATGACGAAGAGCTGTTTCAAGAGAATCGTAAATTCGAGTCTTTGATTTCTCCGTAACAGCAAGTCTGTCAATTACTATCTCGATGTCATGAATTTTAAATCTCTCCAGTTTCATGTCAGGCTCTATATTCATTACCTCTCCATCGACTCTGACTTTTGTAAATCCCTGCGAACTTATGTCTTCAAATAATTCACGATAATGCCCTTTTCTTCCTTTTACAACGGGAGCAAGTATGGTGATCTTCGAACTGTCTTTTAAACTGTATATCTTGTCGAGTATCTGGTCAAGACTCTGCCTGGTAACAGCCTCTCCGGAATCAGGTGAATACTGCGTACCGCACCGGGCAAACAGAAGTCTGAGAAAATCATAAACCTCCGTAACCGTTCCTACTGTTGATCTTGGATTCTGCGAAATTGTTTTCTGTTCAATTGAAATAGAAGGAGAGAGTCCTTCAATCTTATCGACATCAGGTCTTTCGATACCACCTATAAACTGCCGTGCATAAGCCGAAAGAGTTTCCATGAATCTTCTCTGCCCTTCTGCATAAATGGTATCAAAAGCAAGTGAGGATTTCCCGGAACCGGATAAGCCTGTAAAGACTACCAAAGAATCTCTCGGAATCTCTATATCAACGTTCTTTAAATTATGAACGCGTGCGCCTTTTACGATTATTTTTTCGGAATTATTGGTATTATTAGGTGTCATAAGTAATCTGTGAAAATAGATGAGCAGGTATATTTTTACAATCCAAATCTTAGTGCTGCGAAGAGATTTTTTACCACAAAGACTCGAAGGCTCAAAGAAGAGCAAAAATTAAGTTGTCATTCCCCCCGTGCATCAGACTGTCCGAAAACGTTGTGTTTGCCTCCAAGACTCAAAGACTCTAAGGTAAAAACCTTCAAAATGCTCCATGACCGTTCGCAATCTTTCGGTGAAGCTTTTTTGTATCAATCTCAAAAACAACTTCGCAATTATTTAATGTATTTTCTTTAAGATTCTTAGAGTCTTAGAGGCTTTTCGTATAAAAATCTAAACTCTAATAAGAAAAATTCAATTATTCACCTTTAAATTTCCCATTCAATCTGCTAATTTACGCAAATTAAATATATGAACTTTAAGACAATTTTACTGGCAGCTTTAGCTGCTGTTTTTATTATTGCCTCAGGCAATACAAATGCCCAGAATGTTCCGGGCATTGTTACTTTTGATACTACCTTTACAAATGTGACCGGAAGTGCAAATGTGTATGTCAGAAATCCTACAGCTCAGCAGATAACCTATACCGTACGGACACTTACAGATCAGTTTATTATTTCGACAAATAATATAATTGTAAATCCATTGGACAGCGTTTTGTTCACTGTGAATTTCAGGACAAATCAGAATATAACTTATTATGATTTTTTAATTTTGGAAAGTCCGGACTTGAATTGTTCTATGGTTTATTATTTAATTGCTACAGCTAAATATTCCGATACAAGATACAGCTTTACTCAGGGATTAATTGATGAACCTTTAAAGCTGGCATTGAAAACTTTCTGCTCCACTAATACTAATACCAATTATACAACTTCAAGAACAGCCATGTTCTCAAC
>JAGPCH010000307.1 GCA_018058125.1 Ignavibacteria bacterium
AAACTTTTTCGTCAGAATTTTTCATTCCAGCAAATTTCTCAAAAAGAAACTTCCCAATTCCTCTGGAAGCTCCGGTTATTAAGATCATATTATTTTTAAATTAATTGGTTAAAAATTAAGCGTATGTTCTGATCTGATCTTTATCCTCTACATGAGTAAGCTGTACAAGTTCTTCCGGAAGTATGAAGTCTTTTCCGTCTATAATTTTTTCGCAAATAAAATCCATAAATTTATTTTTCCCGGGAATGAGATAATCCAGTTTAGCAAAATCTATATAAAGATCTTCTCCTATAGTAGGTAGTAACGGAATTTGTTTCTGAATGAAATATATATAGGCATATTTCCATGCATGTTCAAGTTTATCCTTATCGAGTTTTTGAAGCTTGCCGGCATTTCTCAAAAGCTTGCCGTAATCTTCTCGGTCTTTTGCATCAAACGTAAATCCTTTTTTTGAATAATGAGCATCACCGGCAAGTATCACAGGTTTCCCTTTGATTGAAAGCTCAAGTCCGCCTGTGCCCATCACAGTTACTGCTCCGTCAAGAATATTATAAAAATCCAGTGAACTTATATCGTCATCCATTTTTATGACCTTAATATGCGGAGGAAGATCAGGGAAATTATTTTCTATAAATTTCTGACAGCCCGTTTCCGGATTATCATTCAGCTCAGAGGGATGGATCTTTATTAGCCATTGGACATCCGTCACATTATAGATCTCCTTAATAGTCTCATAAAGCCATTCGTCAAAATTTTCATGAATCATATCAAAATAATCCGAAGCTGCATCCCAGTTGATATGCGTCATGATACCCCATACAGGTTTATCTTTATCAAGTTCATATTTTTCATAGATCAGATCATCATTTCCTTTGTATTGTTTCATCAATCCCTTCATATCCTGTGACACATGCTCGTGATATCTTCTGTTTAAAAATTCGACCAGCCGTTTCTTATGTACCTCTGTCATTCCCTTTGAAAAATATTCTTCCCACGAATCCTCGCCGATCGTTAAAAATGTGTCGCTTGTATTTTTAACTGTCCCAAAGAAAAAATGAGCTGTCAGATAGCAGCATATATACGATGTGATAGGAATGTTTCCATTTAGAAAAACACTCAGAGCTGGTCCCCAGTCAGCATATATTCCATGAGACATATATACTTTAGAAGGATTGTATTTTTTAACAGCATTCCGCGAAGCTTCAGTATTGATTAAAATTGCAAAAGCATACTCTTTCAGTACTTCAATATAATCATCGTAAGGACCGCCCTTTGTATGTCTCATCATCGAAGACTCAAGATGCGGACCGAGATGAATGCCCTCATAAGAGAGCTTCTTATAGTTTTCAAAATTTACTTTTTCAGCTTCTGCTCTTAATAAGCCAATTTTATCTTCCGGTACAAGTTCGCTTATTAATGTTACATCTAATCCGAGTCTCTCAAGTACTTTTGCATTTTGCCTTATGCAGCTTTTACAATAGCTGCCCCAATCTTTTATTTCTACTTCAGGAAAATCCACTCTCTTGGCGCAGGCTTTATAAACACCATCGCATAAAACTACCCTTACCCTGTGACCTCTGAGTTTTAAGGAACTGGCTATGACTCCTTCCAGATTAGTCTGAATTATCATTCCTCCGGTTGACCAGAACAAAACAGACTCTGATTTTCCGTTTAGCTCTAACGAGTTACTGTAAAATTTTTTTAATTTTAAATTACTGTTTATTTTTTTTATATACTTATTTTTTAAAAGTATACTTTTCATAATTGTGACAATTTCCAATTGGGTGTATTATTGATTTATTTGTAGCTGACCTGAACTTTCCGTGTATACTTTATCAGAACCTGCAGGTATTATCTCATTTCCTCTGAGATAATCCGTAAATCTGAATAAAAGCAGATCATTGTATTTTCTTGACGCAAACTGAACTCCATAAGGCAACCCATCCGGCGATCTGAATACGGGTGCGCATATTACCGGTAAATGAGATAATGTCCATATGAGCGAAGGATCCGGTCTCTCCGGCTCATCTCTTTTCGGAGCTTCGCCGGCTGTACTCAAAGATATAATTACATCATAATTCTCAAAAAAAGTATCCATTGAATGAATTATTTTTTCCTGATCTTTTAAAGCTTCGTGATATTCCTCTACAGTTATATTGTTACCTCTCTGTATTATTTCATTCATAATAGCTGAGACATGCTCGGGTCTTTTGAACTCTTCCTGAAAATAATATGAAAGAGTCTTGTCATAAATATTCTGATGCACTTCATGAGATGTACCTGCAATCTCCGGCAGATTTACTTCATCTAATTCTACATTATCCAGACCGGATATCTTTTTTATATAATCTTCCATTTCGATCTTTGCATAATCTAAAGCGCTTTCCCATGTATGTGTTTTCACAAATGCAACTTTCCACTTTCCTGAAGCAGATCTGTTCTGACGATTTTTATCACTCAATGCTTCATTGCTGATCGGATAGTTTGAACCGTGAACTCTGACAATATCAAACATTCTTTCAAGATCTGAATACTTCGAAGTGAAAAATCCGATCGTATCAAGGCTGTCTGTTGTCTTTAGCATTCCCGTCCTTGGAATAAGTCCGAATGAAGGTTTGCATCCGTAAACTCCGCAAAAGCTTGCAGGTCTTACTATTGAGCCGGCTGTCTGAGTGCCTAATGCCGCTGGTACCATTCCAAGCAAAACCGATACAGCCGAACCGCTCGATGAAGTTCCGGGTGTCCGTGTGATGTCATGCGGATTCAGACAATTACCTATTGCATGTACAGCAAACTCCGCAGTGTCTGTCTTTCCGGGAATCAATGCTCCAGCCTCTTTAAGATAATAAATTACTCTAGAATCATTCCCAGATGTAAATCCCGCCCAAAGCGGACTTCCCATCTGTGTAGGAAAATCATATGTATTGAATATATCTTTTATTCCTACGGGCATTCCTTCAAGTGATCTTAACTGTTTTCCGGCATTGATTCTTTCCATTGCCTTTTCTGCCTGCTGAAACAAAATTTCCCTGTCATAGCATACAAATACATTATACTTGTCATTATACTCGTCAATGGCTTTTATACTTTGCTCTGCCATATCCTGAGGAGTTAGATCTCCGGATTCAATTTTATGTAATAATTCAGAAATACTGTATTTAAGAAATAAATTTTCCTGATCTTTATTCAGCACTTTTTTCTTTATTTAAATTCTCTTTTTCCGCTTCCACCAATTGCTCGGGAAATGGCATGATCCTCTCTTTATTCTTTCTTGTTTTAATTGTAACCGGAAGCTCAAGATCTTTTAATTCCGGAAGCCGTTTATCCATCATCATCTTGTAAAATTCCTCCTTCGTCATACCAGTAATTTTCAGATAGTAATCCAGTGACTCCGGAATCTCGCTGTCATATTTTTTCGATAACTCAAATCCTTCTTCTCTGGTAAGCAA
>JAGPCH010000013.1 GCA_018058125.1 Ignavibacteria bacterium
AACAAAAACAAAACAAAAACAAAAACAAAAACAAAAACAAAACAAAAACAAAAACAATTAAAAATTTGAAATGTATAAATTAGCTTGAAAAATTAAATTTGAGGTTTTTCTATGTGACCTATGTTCCTATGTGGTTAAAAAAGTTTTAAAACTATTAAAGGAAGGAGTATAAGATGGAAGTAACAAAGAGGTTTCTTGATGAATTGGGCTATAATGTTATTGGTGCTGCCATAGAGGTGCACAAAGAGCTGGGACCCGGATTGCTGGAAAGTGTTTACCATAGTTGTATGTGTCATGAATTGCATTTAAGAAAAATAAATTTCATCTCAGAAATGAAGATCCCCATACAATTCAAAGGTCTTAAAATGAATGTTGATCTCAGATGTGATTTTTTTATTGAAAATACATTTGTGACGGAGATAAAGGCAGTAAAGAAAATAGAGCCAATACATGAAGCGCAGTTGATCTCTTATCTGAAATTATTAAAAGTACCAAAAGGTATTCTGATCAATTTTAACAGTTTTAATATTTTTAAAGATGGACAGAAAACTTATGTAAATGAATGGTATAGGAGCTTATCGTAACATTAGTTAATTGATTTGGTTGTTTTAAATTTATAGGTCAAACTAAAAAGAAGTAATTAAAACTAAAACAACAATATGAAGCCGGAGCATCCAGTAACATTTAAAAGAGTTAAAAGAAAAGTACGGACCTAGTAAAAATTTCAATGCCCATTTTAAAAGTATCCTTAGTAATCTTATCAAGCTAGCGTTGTGGATTACTGAGAACATAGGTAGTATGGGGTTTTTTATAATTATATTTGTGTGGACTATATTGTGGCTTGGATGGAATACGCTGGCTCGCCACGGACTGAGATTTGATCCTTTCCCCGGATTTGTGTTGTGGCTGTTTATTTCTAATGTGATCCGGATCTTTTTTTATGCCTCTTATAATGATAGGTCAGAATATTCAGTCAGCTCATGCGGATGCAAGAGCACTGTCAGACTTTTATATTAACACTAAAACCGAAGCTGAGATAGAAGCTATTATTGATCATCTTGAGAATCAAAATAAACTTATACTTGAGATATTGAACAGAATAAATGATAAGAAAAGCTGAATACAGGAATTATTTTTTTTTCTGCTTTGTGTTTATCACCTCACCCGTTTCAGCATTAATTCTCATCTGAGCTTTACCCGTTTTCAAAAAAAGCCAGAAATTATATTCCCATGAGTTTCTGTTTTTAAGAAATCTCCATTTTAAAGTCTTTTGTCCTGTTCTCTCTTCTGCTGTTCTTTTTGATTCGGAAAAAGGAATAAAACTCTTTCCGGGATCAATTTCATATTCAAATGGTCCTTCATCAGCATCAATCCTCAGCAAAGAATTATCCTCACAGGATAGTTCTACTTTAAATGTATTGTTGTCAGTTCCCATGGCTTCAATTACCCAGACGGGAATATCTTTCTTAAATTTCATTTCCGCCTTTGTAACATTGCCTCCTGTAAGCTGTATAACCTGATCAATTGCAGATTTTATATCTGTATTCTTTATATGATTTTTATAAGGAAAATTATAAGAGGTTTTACTATATTTGCTCTTCAGATAATTATCTTTAAAATTAAAACCTGAAACGATTAACATCAGAATCAGAATTGCAAGTTGTAATAAATTTCGTTTGTTCATTTCATCTCCATATTTAATTCTCGTTAACAATTTAAATTTTTTTGAATTAAAAATAAAACCCAATAAATCATGAGCGATTTACAATCAAAACTGGAACAGGTAAAAGCCGGTGAAACCTTTCTTGAAAAGATCAAAAGATACATACCGGGATATGACGGATACGTCAACAGGGATAATACCCGTGAACTCGATACACAACTCAGAGCAAAACTCGCCGACAAGTTGGAAGAAAATAAAACTAAACTGAAAAATATTATACTTCAATTATCCGAAGACGGAAAGCTTTTGGAAACTTCAGGCCTGGATAAACTCGAAAAGAAAAATGAAAATGCTATTGCTCAGTTTAAATCTGCAGCCAGAGGTTACAGCGGTCTTTTCGATGTTACGAAGATCAGCGAATCACAGCTTAATCAGTTGTATGAATTTGATTACAATATGTTTTCTTATGTGGAAAATCTGAATAACAGTTTTGCTGATCTCGAAACTAAAGTTAAATCAAAAGAAGAAGTGAAAAGCTATGTTTCACAACTTTCACAGACACTCGATGATCTTCTGAAAAAATTTGATGAAAGAGAAAACATTCTCCGAAGTTAAAACGATTGAATCAATTTTATCTTACTTTAATTTTTTAATTTAAATAAATAATAAAATGGCATTTATAGACGTAGTACAATTTTTTGATGAAACCGGTAAGACTATGGTTCATCGCGAGCCGCAGGACGGTTCATCTTCATACAGACTCGGCACTCAGCTGATAGTTCAGGATTCACAATCCGCAATATTTTACAGAGACGGAAAAGCGCTTGATGAATTTCAGGCAGGCAGGCATACTCTTACAACTGAGAACATACCTTTGCTTACAAAACTGATCAGTCTTCCATTCGGTGGAACTTCGCCATTCCAGTCACAGATATATTTCATCTCATTAAAAAAATTCATAGACCTGAAATGGGGAACAAAGTCTCCGATCAATTTCAAGGATTCAGAATTGACATACGTTCAGCTCAGAGCCTCCGGAAAATTTTCGATCAGAATTACAAACCCAAGACAGTTTATGATGGAGATAGTTTCCACTCAGGGACTTTATACGACTAATGAGATAGAAGATTATCTCAGAGATGCAATTGTTTCTAAACTTAATGGTGTACTCGGAAAAAATCTTAAGACTGTTTTCGAACTCGGGCAATATTATTCACAGATCGAATCAGGTGTAAAAGCCGAAGTAACTGACTTCTTTAATTCTATGGGTATAGAATTGACAGATCTGATTATAGTCGGCATAGTACCACCGGAAGAAGTACAGGAAAAGATCAATGAAAGAAGTTCTATGGGAGCAGTAGGAAATCTCGATAATTATATGAAATTCAAAACAGCAGGCGCAATAGAGAAAGCTGCGGAGAACGAAGGCGGAGGATTAGGAGCAGCCGGTGTAGGTCTGGGAGCCGGTATGACAATGGCTAACATGATGGGACAGCAAATGTCAAATCAGAATCAGGGCGGTCAGCCTCAGCCTAAGATCACATCAGATGAAATTATGACAACAATTGAAAAACTGGGAAAGATGAAGACTGACGGACTGATTACACAGGAAGAATTTGATGCAAAGAAAAAGGATCTGTTAGCTAAGTTATGATTGAAAAGATTTAATTAGAATGGTTTTCATTTTTAACATTTAATATAAAAGCATTTAATAATTGACTGACGAAATTATCTCGGGTACAATTCTATGCCCTCAATGCGGCGGTGAGAATAAAATGCCGGCTGATGAAAGATTCACTGAGTGTGAATACTGCGGGTCGGTTATTTATATAGATAAGAGAAAAGTTGTGAATCACTATGTTGTGAATTCAAATTTTTCCAAAGAACAGGCAGAAGGCAATCTCAGAAGATGGATGGCGGGAAATTTTCATGTGAAAGATCTGGATAAACTTGCGCAGATCTCTCAGGTTACTTTTTATTATTTTCCCTTATGGTATTTCAAGACTAAAGACAGTTCGGGTGATAAGATACATCTTCAGCCGGCACACTCAACTCCAATTTCGGAAATAAAAAATATTCAGATACCGGCCGGTAATCTTAAAACTTTCAATAAGACGGATTTTGATAAAAAAGACTTTGTCAGTCCGGATGTTTTGTACGGCTCGGCTAAAAGCTGGCTTGTACAGTCCGGCATAAACGAAGATACAATATCTGAATCTTTTCTTGTACATGTTCCATTTTATCAGTTTTATTATAACTATAATGGAAAGCAGTTTTCAGCAATGGTAGAGGCTTCATCCGGGAAAGTATATGCAAACATCTGGCCGTCAAAAAGCGAGATGCCATTCAGGATTTTATTTGCTGCGGCGATTCTGATATTTTTACTCGCCAGCATTGCTTCATACGGAATTGCTTTTATGATTGAAAGTGAGATCTCTGAGACAACTCTGATAATGGGTGAAATGCTAAAGCTGGGTTTTTATTTTATAGCTGCTATACCGCTAATAGCTGCTGCTTATTATGTCGCAAAGAAAGTTTAAAATTAAAAAATTCACTGAATGTCAGAAGCAACAACCCAACAACAAACTACCGAGCAGGCAATCAAGCTAAAAAAAGAAAAAGTCGTTAAAGGCATTACCTGTCCTTCATGCAACGGCGAGCTTGATATCAACGAAGGTCTTCGTTCATTCAATTGCAAGTACTGCGGAACACTACTCCTTACCAAAGGAGAATCAGGTACTCTTAAATTTTATGTCCCGAGAAAATTAAAAAAAGACGATGCTATTGCCAAAGCTAAAAACTGGCTCAGCAAAGGAATGTCCAAAGCAAAAGGACTTAGCACCGGCGCAAAGATCGAAGATGCTTTTTTGGTTTTTATTCCTTATTGGAGAGTAAGAGCAGATGTGGTCGGATGGATATTCGGGCAGGAGAAAAAAACCCGTACTTCAAACGGTAGAACGACTACATATTATGTGGACGTTGAAAGAAAGATCCAGAATTCTTTTGACCGGACTTATTCGGCATGTGATGTTGCAGAGCTCGGCGTTAAAAAAATCAATCTTACCGGAGATACAATACTTCCTGTAGATTTTGAATCGCTGCAAAGAGAAGGCATGATGTTCAATATTATAGCTTCAGAAAAAGAAGCATTTGAATTTGCCAAAAATAATTTTGCAGCCGAATCGAGAAATTCAGTAAGCCTTTATAATGTAACCTTTGAACATTTCGATCTTGTAAGGGAAAATATTGATATAGTGTATTATCCGCTTTGGGTAATTCGATACAGCTTTGAGAACAGGACTTATCAGGTTGTGGTGGATGGAGAGGACGGAACTATATGCTACGGTAAAGCTCCCGGAAATAATCTTTACAGAGCGATCATAGGAATTTTAAGTACAGGAGCGGGAATGTTCCTGGCAACTTTTTTTGGGCTGTTTGTTTTGTTTGCAGTAGATGAAAAGTTTCCTTTTATCGCTTTTCTGTTTTCATTTATAATTGGGATGTTTTTGATCAGCAGAGGATATAAAAAATTCAGATACGGCGGAGAAGTAGAGGAAGGAACGGGATTGGATGAAAGTACAACAAATTCTAATGTGATCAATAAAAACGAATTTATGAAATCGGAAGGATTTGGAATTGCTAAGAATGTAGCTGCATCGGTAGTTATTGGAAGCGTGATTAGCTCGCTTTTGAATTCGAGAAGATGATTTCGATTTTGGATTTTTGATCTTTCATTTTGGATTTTCAATTGATTTTTCTCTATTGGAAAATACACAATACACAATACACAATACACAATACACAATACTAAATGTCTGACTTTAAATTAGAAGCTGTAAAATGCAAGCAATGCGGAAGCGGTTTGGTGGTGGAAGTAAATGATAATATTGTTTACTGTACAAGCTGCGGAAGCGGATTCGAAATTATTAATGGCGAAATGACTCCGATCGAAATTAATTTTGCAGCGGCTGCTATAAGAGGAGAGGGAGAAGTTGTTTATAAACCATTCTGGCTGTTAAGAACCAATCTGAATATAATGGAAAGAAATGCTTCCGGTAATTTTCTTAAGAATATTTTTGGAGGGAGTAATGATAATACTAGCGGCGAAATTTTGTTTTACATTCCAGCTTTTTACTGCTCTCTGGATGTAATGAAAAATCTTGCAACAGAATTTACAATTAAAAATCCTGTTGCCTCACCTCAGAAGTATAATGTAAAACTAACGGGATTTGCCTATGGTAAAGAAGATGCTAAAAAACTTGCGGAGTTTATACTTATTTCAATGGAAGCAGAGAAAAGCGATGTCATGAAAGATTTTAATTACAAAATGGATTTTACTTCATTTGAAATAGTTGGTATCCCGTTTTACAATACAGGAAACGGACAAATGAAAGATGCATTGCTTGGGTTAACTATCTGATCAATAATTATTTTTTTGTTTTCATCTTTTCATTGAACTCTTCAGATCCGCCTCTCGGAATAGAAAGACTCTTCCACTTAGAATTCTCTAAATGCTTGGCAATATATACAATCTGACCGGTATGATAGCTGTAGTGAACTAATTGTCTGCTGATAGCCTGAAGGACAGTATGAGGTTCGTTTCGTATTGTCACTTCCTTAAAAAGATCTTCTTCCTTCAAAGATCCCAGAGCTTTAAACAAACAACTCCAGCCTGTTTCCCATCTCGAAATTATATCATCCTTGTCAGTGTAAAAAATCTTTTCAAATTCTTCATCCCGGTTTCGGTTTGGCTTCTCTCCGTCAGACGTAAGAAATTCTGTCCAGCGGGACAGCATATTACCGCTGAGATGCCTTACTATAATGGCTATGCTGTTTGATTCTTCATCCGGCGACCAGAAGAAATCCTCATCCTTGATCTGTGAAAAAGCTTTATCTCCAAGGTCTTTGATCTTCCGGAATTCTGAAACTGAATTTTCGATAAAATTTTTATTTAGATTCTTTTCCATAGTTTCCCTGTTTTTTTTTACTGTTAAATTTTTTTAATTAAATATAATAAATATCAATGTAACTGCTTTGATTACTTCAATGCGTTACATCACTTTCTCACGGGTTTGTCATTCCTCAGATCAAAACCCGGTAATGTTAATCCTGTCGAATTTAGTATCTGCTCGGGAACGTATTCTCCCACAGGGTCAGTATCAACCTTGATCTTTGATACTTTTTCCTCCTCATCAAAGTAAACATACAGATCTTTTCCTTCAACTTTATTCAGACCGTTTGCTTTATTGTTTTCATAAATAAAATAAATGCTGTTGGAATTATTCTTAACTTCTATGAGATCAATCTTGTCATCTTTGAATTTTATTTCAATGTCATCGCCGCTTATCTGATCATATCTGTCTGAAAAAAATTCATCATTGTTGCCGGAAATAACAAAAGAAGTCATAGAGTTTTCAACCGGGATCTTTTTTACAAAAATGGTTTGCAGCCTGTTTTCCGGAAGTTCGGCAAAGATTGAATCACCTGTCATCTGAAGCAGATCCTGCCATACAATGGGTTTTCCGGAAAGAGAAACGGTTTCACTTTCTTTAAAATAAATACCCTCATTGCACTTTGCTGAAAATTCATTCCTTAATATTTCAACATTACTTTTCGCTATGTATTTATCCGGTTTGCCTCTGTATGCTTCCATTGTATCGCTGTAAATCAGAAGAGTATCTTTGCCGGAATTGAGCGAATCAGTTTCGATCTGAACGAGTCTTGCATTGCCTTTAAGAATAGTGTAATTATTAATTTCAAAGTTCTCAATGTTATTTCCATAAATGACAGTACTGTTATTGAGACTTGTGATCTTTACATTTCCGGAAGCAACTGATCTTTTCTCCCGGGAATAGTTAGTAGAAGTATCAGCGGTAATAATTGTAGAATCACTTTCAATGCTTACATTTCCAAGAGCATAGGATTTTCCCTGAGTCTTGTAAAAATCAATATTGTCAGCTTTAATGACCGCAGAGTCTGAAGTTACCACTACATTACCTTTTGCAAAAGAATCTTCAGTATTTCTTAAATAGGTGAGTTCCTGTGAAGTGATCCTGTATTCTTCATTTACAATTATTACGTCGCCTTTAAATATCGCTTTTGCTTCTGAGAAAAAATATATTCCGTTATCTGCTCTTATGGTTGCATTCGGGTCCTTCAATGTTACGCCTCCTTCGCAGATAGCTCTTTTGTCATCTCCGAAATAAACGGCTTTAGAAGTTAGCAGCGTAAGTGTGTCCTGATATATCCTGACGTTACCGCGAAGTTCGATCCGGTTGGCTTCTATAAACTGTGTAGCAGAGTTGCAAAATACTTTCACGTTACCCTGTACGAATTCTACATTGCCGTTTGCTTCTCTGACGTTCTGCCCGTCTATCACTTTTCCTGAAAGTTCATTGGCATTTTTTAATTCAACTTTCTCCTGAGCAAATATTACACTACATGTAAAACTACATATAAAAAAAGTAAATAATATTTTTAAAATTATTTTCAGGATGATTAATTGGTTAAATGGTTAATTGGTAAATCGGATAATTTGATTTAAATCTTAATTATACAATCAGTCGCATCGGATTTCAAACTTTACAAACTTTACAAACTTTACAAACTAAAAAGTCCCGCTTACTTTGTAGATCTTATAATTCTTCAGATTCTGATCAGATTCAAATCCGATTCCTTCTATAGTTTCCGTTGGCGTTTTTATACTTACAAATACATCCGAAGAAACTCTCTGAGTCAGGTTTGTCCAAAGCAGTTTCTGAGTCTTGAGTTCGCTGCCATCTTTACTTACTACCTGCACGCTGTCATACATTTCAATGTCTTTTGTCTTGTCATTAATTTTCCCTCTATTACCGGATAAAGTGGATGCGATCTCGCCATCCTTATAAAAATCGACAACTGCCCCGCTGTCAATGAGTGTAAATCCTTTCTTTGAATAAACAAGTATATGACCGGCTTTCAGAACAGCTTTTACTTTTCCTGAATCAGAGAATGTAACCGTTGAATTCCAGCTCTCCTGTGAAGGGAGGTCATCTGTGCTTTCCGAAGTCTGAACCGGTTTGAATTTATCTTCACAGGAAATGAATGAAGTGACCATGGCCAAGAAAAAGAATAAAAATAATGTCTTTCCGGATCTCATTTTACAGACCTTCCTCAAGCAATCGATGCATGTGAATTATTCCCAGCGGTTTCTTGCTCTTGTCCCCGACTATAAGCTGAGTGATCTTATTTTTTTCCATTAACTCCAGCGCTGATAATGCCAGCATGTCCTTTGAAATTATCTTGGGATTCGGATTCATAATGTCTTTTGCTTTTATGCTTTTAAGAGAATCAATATTCTTTTCAAGAAGTCTTCGGATATCACCGTCTGTGATTATTCCCGAAACTTTATTTTTATCAGTGACACACGTACAACCGAGTCTTTTGGATGAGATCATGTATATGACTTCCTTTAATGTATCGGAATTTTTTACCATCGGGATATTCTCATCCTTGCTCATAATATCTCCAACTTTCAGAAGAAGACGTTTACCAAGATTTCCTCCCGGATGTAAAAAAGCAAAATTATCAGATGTGAAATCCCTTTTCTGAAGCAATGAGATTGCAAGCGCATCTCCGAGCACAACCGCAGCTGTAGTGGAAGATGTCGGCGCGAGATTATGAGGACAGGCTTCTTCTTTTACCGAAGCATCAAGAGCAATATCCGAAAGTCCGGCCAGATCTGATTTAATGTCACCGACAATTGCTATGATCTTTATATTCATGATCTTAAAATTCGGGATCAGTTGCTTTATCTCATCGGTGTCACCGCTTTTGGAAATTATTATCGCTACATCTTCTTTTCTGACCACCCCGAGATCTCCGTGTATACTGTCTCCGGAATGAAGAAATATGGAATGCGTTCCTGTTGAATTAAGAGTAGCTACGATCTTCTGAGCGATGATCCCGGATTTACCTATGCCTGTTATAATTACTTTACCTTTGCATTTGTATATCAATTCAACGGCTTCAGTAAAACTTCTGCTGAAATTTTTTTCGGAAAATCTTTTTTCAAGATCAGAGATTGCTTTTTTTTCTATTGAAACTACTTTCCTGGCGTTGTTGATTATTTTAATTCCCGGCATAAATTCTTTTATAGCATTTTATAATTTAGATATAATAATTAATATACATTTTTTAAAAAATAGCATTATAAGTGTTTAAAAATGATAAAAAAGGGTGATGAAGTAAGTATAGATATTATAGAGTTAAATTCTGAAGGCAGGGGAGTTTCCAAACTGGAAGATGGTTTTGTAGTATTCTCAACAGGTACGCTTCCGGGAGATGAAGCATTAGTTAAGATTTTAAAAAAGAAATCAAGCTATGCCGAAGCTAAGCTGATTGAAATAATCAAACCATCAGTATTCAGAACTGATCCTGAATGCAGCCATTTTGGCGTATGCGGCGGCTGCAAGATACAGAATTACCAATACGATAAACAGGTTGAGTATAAAGCTAATGTAGTAAAGAATGCTTTGGAAAGAATCGGAGGATTCAGGGATTTGAATATTTCAAATGCCGTGAAAGCTGATGAGATATTTTTTTACAGAAATAAAATGGAGTTCTCGTTTTCTGATGATGAGTGGCTGACAGAGGTTAATACAGATGATATAAAGGAGAAATTTGCCTTAGGTCTTCATGTACCGAAGTTCCATTCGAAAATTGTTAATATAAATAAATGTTTTCTTCAGTCAGAACTTTCAAATGATGTGCTGAATTTTTCGAGAGAGTTTTTTAAGAGCAGGGGAGTTTCTGTATATTCAACAAAAACACAATCCGGTTTTCTCAGATTTCTGATAATCCGACAGAGCGCAAACACAAAAGACTTTATGGTTAATCTCATAACTTTTGTTTATGATGAATCTCTAATGATTGAATACTGTGAATTGCTTAAAGAAAAGTTTCCGGGAATCTCTACGATCATAAATTCCATTTCAGATAAAAAAGCTCAGGTTGCGACGGGTGAAAAAGAATATGTACTTTTCGGAAGCGGTTACATATCTGAAAAGCTGAGAACTCCTGCCGGGAATAGCTTTGAATTTAAGATCTCACCTCAGTCATTTTTTCAGACCAATACTCTTCAGGCGGAAAAACTCTTTAATTTAGTGATGGAGTTTGGAGAGTTTAAGAAGGAAGATAATGTACTTGATCTTTATTGCGGTGCAGGAACAATCTCTATATTTGTTTCTGATACAGTCGGAAAAGTCTTAGGAGCGGAACTCGTGGAAGATGCAATTAAAGATGCTGATGTTAATAAAGATTTAAATAAGATCAATAACGCTGAATTTATCTGCTCTGATATAAAAGACTTTCTGACAGGAAAAGAAATATTAAAAGATTACAACAAGCTGATCCTTGATCCTCCGCGTTCCGGACTTCATCCGAAAATTTGCGAGATACTTTCTGAAACAGATTTCGAAAAGATTATTTATGTAAGCTGTAATCCCCATACTCAGGCGCGGGATCTTCAGATCATCTGCAGCTCGGGTAATTATAAGATCGATAAAATTTGTCCTGTCGATATGTTTCCGCATACTTATCATATAGAAAATGTAATAAGTTTAATTAGAAATAACTGACCATAATTTTAAGCTTTTAAATAAAATCATTTTTTATGACTAAAAAAATACCGGGTTATCTCAGCAAAAAGGAATTCACAAAAAGATTTGCTAAATCAGGATTACTGGCTTTTGGAATATTTATGTTTTCAATATTGACAGGAGTGCTGGGTTATCATTTTATAGTAAAACTTAATTGGGTCGATGCTTTTTTAAATGCTTCGATGATACTTGGAGGAATGGGTCAGTATTCAGAATTAAAAGATAACAGTGAAAAAATATTTGCAGCGTTATATGCTTTGTTCAGCGGTGTAACTTTCTTAACAAGTATGACAATCTTTCTAGCTCCGGTCATACATAGATTCCTTCAAAAGTTTCATATTGATTATGACGATACGCAAGAGTCTGAATGAGTCTGAATGAGTTTGGAATGAGATTGGAATGATTTGACAACTCATTTAGAGCTGCCAGATCATTAGCTCAAATCTCTTGATCCGGTTTTATTTATAATTTAAAACCGGCGAAAGCCATCTTTCGGCTTCATCCATTGTAATACCTTTGCTGTTTGCATAATCTTCAACCTGATCTTTACCTATCTTTCCGACTCCAAAATACCTTGATTCAGGATGAGCAAAATATAATCCGCTTACTGAAGAAGCCGGATACATTGCAAGACTTTCAGTTAATTTTATTCCTGTGTTTTTTTCAACATCCAGTAATTTAAATAAAGTAGTCTTTTCGGTATGGTCCGGACATGCAGGGTAGCCCGGTGC
>JAGPCH010000308.1 GCA_018058125.1 Ignavibacteria bacterium
GCCTTACATATATATATCAATTGAAATCGGGTCCTGAGTGGGACGATAAAACTCCTTTCACATTCGAAGATGTACTCTTTACAGCAAAAGCATATTTGTGTCCACTGGTAAATGATCCGGCAGTGAAAACTTACTGGCGGAATCTGAAAAATATTATTCAGGATGAAAATGACAAAAACAAATTTCAGGTAATTATGAAAGCAAGGAACATTCAAAACCAATATTGGTTTGGTTCTTTTCCTGTTTTGCAAAGAAAGTTTCATGATCCGAAGAATGTTCTTGCCAACTATTCTCTGGAACAGTTTAATGATACATCATTCCGGGCGGAAAATGAAAAAGAATTAAGCGATTGGGCAACAGAATTTAATTCTGATAAAAATGGTCGTGATCCGGAATATCTTAACGGACTTGGCATGTATAAAGTTGAGCGCTGGGAGTCAGGACAATTTATTACGCTTGTAAAAAAGAAGAATCACTGGACAGAAAACTCACATGACTATCACGAACATTCTTTTCCTGAAAAAATTATTTACAAGATCAACAAGGACGATAATTCACAACAGCTTGAATTTAAGAATCAGAATTTCGATGTAACAAATAATATTTCAATGAGTGGTTTTCTTGCTTTGAATGAAAATGCGACCTTCAAAAATAACTACAGTTCATTTGTTTCCCCTACATATAACTACACTTATATTGGGTTGAATCAACGACCACAGCAAGCAAACAGAAAACCGCTTTTCACAGATAAGGATACCAGAAGAGCAATTGCTCTGAGTATTTCCATTGAGAAGATCACAAAACTTATTTATGCTCAGTACAGCAGTCAATGCCGGCAAATGATTGCGAATGTTTCACCATTAAAAAAAGAATTCAATTCAGAGCTACAACCTCTGAAAGTTGACCTGAAGCAGGCCGCAAAACTTTTAAAGGATTCAAAGTGGACAGATAGTGATAACGATGGAATTCTTGACCGCGTGATCGACGGCAGAAAAATTAATTTTGAAGCTGATCTGAATTATCTGAATACCTCTCCCGATTGGCGTGATATGGCATTATTGATAAGCGAAGAGCTAAAACAAATAGGTGTTAAGATAAACCCTGTACCAATGGAATTAAAACTTTTTATTGAACGTGCAAGATCACATAATTTTGATATGATGCTAGGTAGCTGGGCTGCGGGATCTTTTTCGGAAGATTTCACCCAATTATGGCATACAACTAACTGGAGCAATCATGGTTCTAATTATTGCGGATTTGGAAATTATTTGTCAGATGCCCTTATTGATTCTATTCGAACAGAAATAAACCTGACGAAAAGAGATTCTCTTTCAAAAGAATTACAGAAAATTATTTACGAAGATCAGCCATATGTATTTTTATATACTTCCATGCGCAGAAATATTATTCACAAGCGCTTTGCGAATAGAATGATCTTTGCTGACAGACCCGGTACATTGATAAATCCTTTGAGATTATTGTCAATAAATCCTGTTATAACTCTACAGAACGGAACTACGCCCTGACCGGTGTAAAGAGTACTTTAGAGGTTCAGTAGATTTGACAAATGCAGAAATACCTCTTGAGAAGAATTTTGATCTTTATACCCGGATTGTTTATTCTGGTACTTCTCTCATTTTTTTTGCTGAAGAATGCTCCGGGAAATCCGGTTGATCAGATTCTGGCAGGGCAACATCCCGAGATGAATTCTTCTTCTCCTTCAGAAAACGATAATAAAATAAGAACAGAAATAGAGCACCGGTTAGGATTGGATCTTCCTGTCTTTTACTTTACTTTTTCCGACAAGCATTCGATCATTCCTCCTGTTGAGTTTCACTACCATAATCAATTCTCAAAATGGTTGTTTGGTGATGATCGTTCAAGAGGAATTTTTAGTGGAAATTTTGGAAACTCTTATCTGACCAACGAACCTGTTATCAATATTATTCAATCGAAAGTAGGATGGTCGTTATTCTTTACTTTTATTTCAATATTCTTTGCCTATCTCATCAGTGTTCCGCTAGGATTAAGACTGGCATTGATACCCGATTCTAAAAAAGACCGGTTTTACACTTTATTATTTACGGTATTATTTTCTATTCCTGCCTTCTGGGTGGCCATGTTTCTTATGTTTTTATTCTGCAATCCGGAGATGATGAATTTATTTCCTTCAAGTGGTGTAATGCCCGCCGGAGGATTTGATTCAGAATCTTCTGGTACAGAGATTTTACTTCACACACTACCCTATCTCATCATTCCAACTATTACCTATACATATAGTTCCTTTGCATTTTTAACAGGAAATGTAAAAAGCACAATTGGTGATATTTTAAAACAGGATTTTATCAGAACAGCAAGAGCAAAAGGACTCAATGAAAAGCGAATTTTATACAAGCATGCTTTACCAAATGCCTTACTTCCATTGATAACAATTTTCAGTCATGTTTTTCCATATGCCATCGGTGGTTCAGTTGTACTTGAAACGATTTTCAATATTCCGGGAATGGGACTCACAATATTTCAAAGTATAAGTTCTCAGGATTATCCTGTGGTGATAACTATATTTTTGTTTACAGGTATTATTACGATGCTTGGTTTTCTTTTAAGTGATATACTTTATGCAGTTGCCGATCCAAGGATTTCATTTCAAAATAAGATGAAATGAAAAACAAAACGGCCAGATTTATTTCTCAATTTAATTTTAAACGTCTTCCGGGCATTTTAAAATTCTATTTATTGATAGCCTTATTAGCTCCGGTACTTGCCAATGAAAAGCCTCTGATCATAAAATACAATGGCAATTTACATTTTCCTGCTTTCACTTCAGATCCATATTTTGAAATAAAAACCAAGGATGGTCAAAAAGAAAAAATAAGAACCGAAACTATTGACTGGAAAAATCTGAGATCTGATTTCAGCATTTTTACTTTCGTTCAATGGTCACCCGGTCAGTCAGATCTCGAGAATGGAAATTACGCATCGCCCTTTTCCAAACAGTTCTTTATAAATGATCAGGGAGAAAAAGTTGTTCTTCCCTTTTTTCAAAGACATCATCTGGGAACAACCAGAAGCGGTGAAGATGTATTAGCAGGATTGATTCATGGTACAAGGATATCATTATGGATAGGATTTGCCTCAATGTTTATCGCAGGATTTTTCGGAGTTATCATTGGAGGATTGGCAGGATATCTGGGTGATTATAATTTAAAAACACAACGGATCTTTTCAATTTATTTTTTGCTTGCATTGATTCCGGCATATTATTATTCCTTCATACTGCCATCAGATTTCATATCAACCAGCTTCTCACTTTCTATCATTACAGGAATCATTAGTCTGCTGCTAACCATCTTATTATTCTTTTCAATAATTTTATGGCCTTTATTTTTGAAGATCAGATTTCCGGGGAAAAATTATTTTACAGAAAGTATTTCTATTCCCGTTGA
>JAGPCH010000309.1 GCA_018058125.1 Ignavibacteria bacterium
AGTCACTACATTATTTAACTTTTCATCTATGCAAACAACAAGTTTAGTGGCAGTAAAAGTATCTATGATTTTTTTTATGAAATCAGGGTTATTCAATGATGCCGTGCCAATCACTATTCTGTAAACGCCGAGTTCGTCAATTATTTTTTTTGCAGTTTCAAAATCTCTTATGCCTCCGCCAAGCTGAACCGGAATATCAACTGCTTTAGTGATCTCTTTTATCAGATCAAAATTCTTCATGTTTCCGTGAATCGCTCCGTCGAGATCAGTAATATGCAGTGTTTTAAAATTTTCTTTGCGGAACAGCATAGCCATGTTTATGGGACTTTCCGAATAGAATTCAGCGGAATCAGAAAGTCCTTCGACCGTTCTGACACATTTGCCGTCTTTAATATCTATGACCGGAATTATTAACATACAAATACCTTAAAATAATAATTAACTGATTTATTTATTTACTATAGCAACTTTGCCTGTTCCAACCTGACTGCCGTCGCTTGTGAAAGCAACAATGATGTAGATACCCGTAGCAGCAGGCTGATTGTTGCTGTTCATTCCGTCCCAGAATGCAATCCTTCCGCCGGGTGAATCGAATTCATTCACTACTTCACCATTAATAGTCAAAATTTTAATTGTTGAATTTTCTACAAGCCCGTCGATTTTCATATTTACTGCATTGGGAACAAGATAAGGGTTGGGTGAAGCTATGATTTCATCAAACTCCGCAACAGGTTCGATCGCATTAGTTTGATAAGAAGACAAACCTTTTCGCGTACCAAAAAAAGCTTTACCCGAAATATTACTTACAGCAATAGATCCGATCCTGTCAGAGAGTATTGGAGTTTTTAAAGTATTAAACTGACCGAGTAAAGTCGTACCGTCTGAAGACAAATGAAAAACACCATTCGATTCAGAACCAATCCATTTATCATTGATAATATCGGAGGCGATAGAAATGCAATTTTCCGTAAAAGGAACTCTCAGATTTCCCGAAATAATGCCTAACTTTTGGGGTCTGGGTTTGGAAGCTGGATTAAGAATTGCTCCGTAAGGATTATTGATTATAAACACTCCGTTGTTAGTCGTTATCCAAACTTCATTATTATTATCAACAATGACATCGGTAACGTTCGTAATTTCACTTCCGAAATCAGAATTATCATAAAAGCCATAAACGTCGTCAGATGGATTGGACAGAGTTCCGTTTTCATTAAAAAAATACAATCCTGTTCTTGAACCGCTTGTCACGATCCATTTGGTATTATATGAATCCACTGCAATTTCAGATAAACTAACAGAGCTGATTACAGAAGGATTCAGATATCCTAACCATTCACCATTTGTATTAAACGAGTAAAGTGATCTTCCTGTGTTAGTTGCAAAAAAGGTTGCCCAGAATACTCCTACATTATCATAAGTACCGCCATAAGAAGCGCAGAAATTTGCGTCATTTGGAATGCCCGGCATATTAGAATTGGACGGGTTATAGTTTACTATATTATTTCCCTGAATTTTTGTAGGACCGCCACCGAATCCCAAAGCCCAGACATTTCCGTTTCCGGAAGTAATCTTTTGAAACCAGTTACTGTTTCCGATTTCGGGATGAGTAGTAACCGTATAATTGGACCAGTTTGTCCCGTCAAATTTGTAGAAACCGGAATTTGCAGTTCCTCCTGCTGCCCAGATATTGTTGTCCTGATCAATCGAGATCCCGTTGAAACTGTTAGTGTAAGGGCTGTTTGGAAATATAAAGGAATTATACCCGGAAGAATTTAAAGTGATTCCGTTATCGGATAAACCAAGAACGGGATTGGAAGTTTTATCAAATGAAATGACACTGTAAGTATTTCCTTGGGGAATAAATGAACTTACGGCAGGAAGCGTAGAAAGAGGCGCAAAGTTTACAACAAATCCTGATATAAAATACAGATTAGCTCCTATTGCCTTAATAAATTTTGTATTCTGACTTGATATACCGGGGTTAGGATAATTTCCCCATACTCCTCCGCTTAAATAGCTAAAACCCGATAATGAACCTGCAAAGACTTTATCACTGGTTGATTCTATGGTTTTTACGTCTGCAGACATATTTCCTAAATTATAATTTGACCATGAAGATGGACTATTCAAATTTGAATTGACATAATTTGCATATGCTACACCTGCTTTTGTAGCGGCATACAATATATTGTTGTTGGAAGTTAATGAATATACTATAGTATTATTCGGAAAACTTCCAAGTTTATAGTATGGTGCATCGACAAAATTCAGATTGTTAACTGAGATTTTCTGAATCCCGTATCCGGTAGCTACAAACATATAGCTTCCGGTCTGATAAATAAAGTTAATGGATTTATTTGCCTCGGAAGAATTTTTAATGTCAAAGATATAAGTCCATGTCAGATCCGGTAAATTCAAAATTGAAATCGAACCGTCAGTAGCTCCTATCCACAGCCTTTCTTTGTTATCAATGGTAAGTGAAGTAAGTTCATTACTTATCAGACCATTAAGATTTGTATATTTACCGGTTACTTCTCCGGTAGAAAGATCAACTACAAACAAACCTCCGCTGGAGGCACAGTATATTTTATTTGTAATGGTATCGGTTGATAATGAAGTTATATTCTTCAGATCTGTAAAGTTTTCCCATTTAGAATTCTGTGCACTGGAAAAATTAGTAAGAATTAAAAATATGGATATTATAACAAATTTTATTTTTGCCATAATGTACTGTGATTTTAAATTTAGGAAAATGAACTTTGTAGAATCGGTTATATAATTTTGCTTGTTTGAAGGTTTGGTATATAAAATCTGTCTATATGAGGATTAATTTAAAATTAATTGCACCTAATATTAAATTTTTAAATCTAAAAATCAATAGAAATATAAAATTGGTGAGATAAAGATTTTTTCAACCTTTAATTCAGATTAAACGCGGAGATCATAATTCTCCAATATCTTCAAACCAAAGATCAGGATGTTTCTTTATAAACTCCCTCATGAGTTCTTTACATTCTGTCAGATCAAGATCTATAACTTCGATTCCATGTGATGCCATAAATTCAACAGCTCCCGAAAAAGTCTCTCTTTCGCCTGCTATGATTTTTTTAATGCCAAACTGAACAGATGCTCCTGCGCAAAGATAACAAGGCATTAATGTTGAATATAAAGTAGTGTCTCTGTAAATCCCAATCCGCCCTGCATTCCTGAGACAGTCGATCTCAGCGTGAATTACCGGATCATTCTTCTGAACTCTCCTGTTGTGACCTCTTCCAATGATCTCACCATTCTTTACAAGCACAGATCCGATTGGAATACCGCCTTCTGATAATCCCTTTTTTGCTTCATCAATTGCGGCTTGCATAAATTTATCCATTTTTAAGTATTAAGTATTAAGTAATAAGTATTAAGTAATAAGTAATAAGTATTAAGTAATCCGTC
>JAGPCH010000310.1 GCA_018058125.1 Ignavibacteria bacterium
TTCCATCGGTTGACATTACAAGTACTTGCGGACTTGATACTTCGAACTGCTGGGTCGGAACAGAAACCGGAAGCATTTATAAAACTTCTGACGGCGGATCAAACTGGACTTTACAGTTTTCGATAACAGGAAGTTTTTCCGACGGCATAAAAATGTTCAATGAAAATTACGGTATGTATTACGGAGACCCTCCCGCAGCAGGTCAGCCGCATCAATGGAGATATACTACCAATGGCGGCTCTGAATGGCTTCTCTCTCCGAATGCTCCGGTCTCAAATACAAATGAAGCGGGATTATTAAATGCATGGGACTGGACCGATACAAGTAAAGTCTGGATATCGACAGGAAACTTTACTTCGGGTTCGACTTCCAACAGATCTTTTAAAACTACAAACGGGTATGCCGGCGGCGGATGGACAAATTCTGTTCTGACCGGAACAGGAAACAGCACCGGATTATACTTTTCATCGATCGCTTTTACAGATCCAAACAACGGCATGACAGCATCCAACGGAACAGGTGATGCTGTAAGAAAAACTACAGACGGCGGAAACACATGGATTACTGTTCCAAATCCGCCCGGAGCATCTAATTTTATACCTTTTAACATGTGCGGATTAAAGGACGGTTCAAATTTAATTTTCTTAATGCTTTACACAAACAGAAATTTATGTTTCAAAACTTCTGACTATGGAGCAACCTGGGTATCTGAAACTGTTCCCTCACAGGCATCTTCTTCAATAAGGCAAATGCAGTTCCTTAGTCCGTCTCTGGGATTCGCCGGCGGAGCAGGCGGAGTTTTTCTGAGATATGGTAGTTCGATAGGAATTAACTTATCAAATACAGAAATTCCAACCGAATTCAAACTCAGTCAAAATTATCCAAACCCGTTTAACCCGACTACTAAAATTGATTTTTCTATTCCGGTACAATCTAAAGTTACTTTAAAAATATATGATCCGGTTGGGAAAGAAGTTTCAACTCTTGTTAATGATTTCAGGAATGCCGGAAACTATACGGTAGATTTTTCAGCAAACACGGGATTAACTTCCGGAATATATTTTTATACAATGACTGCAGGGCAATATATAATTACAAAGAAATTTATATTGCTAAAGTAAACTTATTAAAAAAATGTTTAATTCTTAATATGGTATAGGTGTATTTTTAAACCATACCATATTAAGCTAAATTCAAAAGTAATATTATAAAAAAGACTATACTTAATACCTAATACTTAATACCTAATACTTAATACCAAATGCCCTACAAACCTCTCCCCCGAAAATTCTATCTGCGCGATTCCCTCACAGTTGCAAAAAATTTACTCGGTAAGATACTTATAAAACGTGATGGTAATAAACTGCTTACAGGAAAGATCGTCGAGACTGAAGCTTACATGGGCGATCTTGATCCGGGCAGTCACGCTTATAAAAAATTTACCGATAGAAATAAAGTAATGTACGAGACTGGAGGACTGGCTTATGTTTATTTTATTTACGGAAATTATTATTGTTTTAATGTAGTATGCGGTGCAAAAGGAATCGCAAATGCAGTACTCATCAGAGCAGTTGAACCGGTTGAAGGAATTGATGTAATGAAAATAAACAGAAAGAATACAGAAAATCCGCATGATCTCACAAACGGTCCTGCAAAGCTTTGCATGGCTTTTAAAATAGATAAAAAATTTTATGGCAGAGATCTTACTTCTGATAAGGAAATTTTCATTTCAGAATCCGAAATCAATACTGAATTTGAAATTCTTTTATCAAAAAGAATCGGGTTAAGTAATGGCGCAGATCTTCCTTACAGATTTTTCATAAAGGATAATCCGTTTGTTACTAAACATAAACTCAATAAGAATTTTTTAAATTAGTATGAAATCGTCCTCTAAAATTTTTTTTATAAAAATTCAGAAAAACATTGTATACAATTAAAACTTTTATTATGTTTGTAACAGTCGACGCCAGTCGGCTATTGTTCTTTCATATTTGTTCTTCCTTTAATTAAACCCTGTATATTTTATCATACAGGGTTTTTTGTTTTCAGACCGTTATATTTAACTCTAAGGTTAAGCTTTGATGAGTTCTATAGCGCTTTTAGAAGAAGCTTCGGTTATATTCTCACCGCTGAGCAGTTTTGCCACTTCGGTTATTTTTTCCTTTTCATTCAATGTCTTGATACTTGCGACAGTTTCATTTCTGACTTTATCCTCTTTCTTGCTAACATGAAAATGTCTGTCGCTCATTGCGGCTATCTGTGGCAGGTGCGTAATGCAGATTATCTGATGTGATGCGGCAAGAGCTTTAAGAACTTTTCCTGTCTTCTGGGCTATGCGTCCGCTTATCCCGGCATCGATCTCGTCAAAGACAAGTATTCCTATATTATCTTTTTCGGAAAGAACGGTTTTTATGGCAAGCATTATTCTCGAGATCTCACCGCCGGAAGCTGACTTTTGAAGCGGCGTAAAATCCGATCCTTTGTTTATCTTAATCTGAAACTCAACCGATTCAAATCCATTTTGAGACAGCCTTACAAATTCTTTATCCGAACCGGAAGAAAGCAGATCATCTTTTTCCCCGATAATTTTTTCAATATTGACTTTAAATTCCGCACCTTCGAGTCCGACTTCATTTAAAATTTTATTGATATTTTTTGCAAGCTCTACTGCGCCTTTCTTTCTTAAATAGGAAATATCATTTCCTATTTTGAAGACTTCTTTTCTTAACGTTTCAATTTCTTTTAATAATTTTTCTATCTCAAAATCAAAATTATCGGCAAAGTTAAATTCTTTCTGAAGATTCTCTGCTTTCAGAATCAGTTCGTCTAAAGTCAATCCGTACTTTTTCTTAAGGTGAACAATATCGCTGAGCCGGTTTCTTACTTTCTCAGTTCTGTCTGCATCAAAATTAAGTTTATCAAGATAGCTTATCAGGAAATCCGAACTCTCTTTAACTAATATATTTGCATTTTCAAGATCACTTATAATCTTTTTCAGTTCTTGATCATACTCAGTAATTTTACTCAATTCCTTAACTGCAGATTTTATTAATCCTCCTGCATTCGCATCATCCTCATAAAGCAGCTTAATTGCATTTACGGTACTTTCTGAAATTACTTCAGTATTTTCGAGTCTTTTTAATTCATTTTCAAGCTCAGTATCTTCTCCTGAGGTGACATTTACATTATTAATTTCTTTTAACTCAAAGTCTAGAAAATTTCTTTTTTTAATGAGCTCGTCTTTTTTTGCTTCCAGTTCTTTATATTTATTAACTAAATGTTTAAGCTCAGTAAAGCTTTTCAGATATTTTCCGATTATTTCAGATTTAAGTGAAAAATTATCCAGTATCCCAATGTGCGTTTCTTTATTTAATAAAGACTGATGTTCATTCTGTGAGTGAATATCTATAATTGCATCCCCGAATTTTTTCATATCCGAT
>JAGPCH010000311.1 GCA_018058125.1 Ignavibacteria bacterium
CACCGAGCCCTCAACCTGTACTAACCAATTTCAGGTTGTATCAAAACTAAAAAAAATTTAACACAGAGATGCAGAGAAGCAGAGGAAAACATTAAAATTAAAATCTCTGCTTCTCTGTGGCTCTGCGTTAAAAAAATCTTGAAGTTTTAAAACAACTTCTTTAAAAGGAAGGGTTCTGTAGAGGGTTTATTATGATTGTTATCAGCTTACTGGTTTAATTTATCATTAAAATTATTTTTTTTATTATAATGAAAAAGTTTTGGACGGATGTGATTTTTTTCCGGAAAGTCATTCAAAAAAGGTTTGAAAAAAGTAATTGAGTTCATTAAGTTGTGTTTAGTTGATCGGTAATGTTCAAAATATAAAAAACATTGAACATTAATAATTGAACATTTACAATTAAATCCGCGGAAGCGGATTATCGGGGTGTAGATCAGTTGGCTAGATCGCACGTCTGGGGGGCGTGAGGCCGGCAGTTCGAGTCTGCCCATCCCGACTGAAATAAAAGATAAATAAGTTTTTTAAAACTTATATGATTATATGAATATAAAATTAAAACAGGACAGATATGAAAATGACAGAGAGACCAATTATAGAAGCATGTTATAAAGATAGAAAAGAAATTTCCTACACCGTACACGACCTTCCAAAGTCCGAGCGTCCCCGTGAAAGATTGATAGAATTAGGAGCTGAGAGTCTTACTTCGGCAGAACTCATTTCAGTAATTCTTAATACCGGTATCAAAGGCGAATCCGTTTTGATGATCTCTCAAAAGCTCTTAATGCATTTCGGTTCGCTGAAAGGAATAATGGATGCATCTCTTGAAGATCTTCAGCAGATAAAAGGACTCGGACAGATGAAAGCAAGCAAATTAAAAGCAAGTTTTGCAATTGCCCGAAAGGTCATAGAAGAGATCAAAGTTATAAATGACACAAAAGACTCAGAGAGAAAAAAGTATAATGCAGTAACATCGCCTGATATTTTATTCGGTATCTTAAGAAATAAAATCACCAATTTCTCGAAAGAGCATTTTTTTGTGATCTCGCTTGATACGAGAAATAACTTCATTGGCATAGATCAGATCTCTGTCGGCACGCTTACAGCAAGTCTTGTTCATCCCAGAGAAACTTTTGAATCCGCAATTAAAAGACATGCGGCTCACATCATAATATCACATAATCACCCTTCCGGAGATACAGAGCCGTCGGAAGATGATATTAAGATCACAAGAAGACTGGTGGATGCCGGAAAGATAATGGGAATTGAAGTACTCGATCATCTGATATTTACAGACACACGCTACTTCAGTTTTAAGGAAAAGTTTTTGATCTAAATTAAAGGAGAATTTGAACCAATAAAAAAGAGAAGCAGATTTGCAAAGAATATTTAACTCTCTGATCTTCTGCTTCTCAAATGTGTTTTAATAAAATATCTGAAGACAAAAAAAAATGTTATTCAGAATAAAATTTTATTACAATTCCTCACCGGTTTCAAATTCATCGCCTTCATCATCAAACATTAACATCGCCTGATAGAAAGTTCCGCTCGCTGAAACGGCTATTCCGCCTTCAGTCTCCCAGCCTTCAGCCAGCATTTCATTTACTTTAGTGATCAACAACTTTTCGTCTTCAGCTGATACAATAGTATATTCCATTTTAAATTTACTCCTTTTTGGTTTTATAAGATTTGACTTATTACTAAACTGTCCGTTTTATGAGATTTCCGGAAGCATATATATTAAGCTTAAAAATAACTCTGACAAATTAATTAATAATCCCTTAAATAAAAATCTCTTTATAAGGAAAAGTCAAAGCCCGTATTCACATCCGTCCAGAACGTTTTCATTACAAAAAAATAATTTTAATGATTTATTAAACTGGTAAACTGATAAAAAGCATAATAAACCCTCTGCAAAACCCTTCCTTTTAAGAAGTTATCTTGAAACTTAAGGATCTTTTTAAACGCAGAGCCACAGAGAAGCAGAGACTTTGATTTTACGTTTTCTCTGCTGCTCTGCATCTCTGCGTTAATTCTTATTAGTATTGAGAAAATTCGAAATAGGTTGGTACAGGTTGAGAGCGCGGTGAGGTTGTTTCGGGAATGGGAATTTATCCCTGGATGTAAATCTTAATCAAATTTTTTAGCACGTATAAAAATCGATTTGGACAGCTGAGGCCTTTTAAATCTATTGCATAAGTCTTAATTGCAACTAATGTTATCCTTGATAAATAAATTCATTAAATCTATTTTGACACTAATTTACACTATGAATAAAGAAGCTCTACAGAAAGAATTCGACAGGCTTACAAACAGAGGAATAATCTTCGGTATAATCTGGATAATGGGAGTTGGTTCCATAATAGCTTTAATATCAGGCTATCAGGCTGGTAAAATTTTTAAAGAATCCGGCAGTACTCTCGAAGGTAAAAATAAGATCACAAAAAGTTACATAGCAGGTTTTGCAGGCATACTTTTATGGATCATCGCAATTTTAATTATTATAATATTCAGAAAAAATTAAACAGTTATATAAATTTTAATGGACTATAAAGATTACTATAAAATACTCGGCGTAGATAAAAAAGCATCTCAGGATGAAATTAAAAAAGCTTACAGAAAATTAGCCGTAAAATATCATCCGGATAAGAACAAAGATAATGCCGAAGCTGAAAATAAATTCAAAGAAATAAACGAAGCGAATGAAGTTTTAAGAGATAAAGAGAAACGAAAGAAGTATGATGAGCTGGGTGAGAACTGGAAATATTATCAGCAGTCAGGCGGTGCGGATCAGGGATTTGACTTTTCGCAATACGCCAATCAGGGCGGAGGCGGCAGACAGCAGCAATATACATACAGCAATGAACCGGGCGGAGGTTTCGGTGATGCAGGCGGTTTCTCAGATTTTTTTGAGACGCTTTTCGGACAGGGTTTCGGCGGAGGACAGACTCGCAGCAGAGGCGGCAAAAGAAGCGCGAAGATGAAAGGTCAGGATGTGAGCGCGGAAATGAGCATTACTCTTGACGATGCATACAAAGGTGCAGATAAATTTTTTGACCTCGATGGAGAATCAATAAAACTTAAGATAAAACCCGGCATTACAGACGGACAGACTTTAAAGCTTACCGGTAAAGGTAATCCCGGATACAACGGCGGACCTAATGGCGATCTTTTACTTAAGATACATGTACTGAAAGATCCGATGTTTGAAAGAAAAGGAAATGATCTCTATACGGATATTCGGGTCAATCTTTATCTTGCTGTGCTCGGAGGCAAAGCTCCGCTACGAACTTACAAAGGCACCATTAATATTAACATCCCGAAAGAATCTCAAAACGGAAAAGTCCTCAGATTGCAGGGAATGGGAATGCCGGTTTACGGGAAGGCAAATACATTTGGAGATCTGTATGCAAAGATCTATATAGAAACAACTGTAAATC
>JAGPCH010000312.1 GCA_018058125.1 Ignavibacteria bacterium
GTTAATGATGTGAGCATCAGACAAAAGATGGAGTCGATCAAGCAGAAAATGAATAATGAACAGCCTAAATAAGTAATAGGTATTAGGTATTAGGTATTAGGTATTAGGTATTAGGTATTAGGTATTAGGTATTAGGTATTAGGTATTAGGTATTGTACTTATAAATACTTATTACTGACAAAATCGAATTGAAATTTTCATATAATGTCCAAAAAGAACATTAAACAAAGTTTACCGGCGGAAAAGGAACAAAGTAATAAGCCAATAGTTTTTGCCGGGCTGATCTTGTTATGTATTGTCTTTATCGTTATCTGCAATAATAATAGATTCATTCAGGATGATGCATTTATCAGTTTCAGATATGTACAGAATTTTGTAGATGGTCACGGACTTGTATTTAATATCGGTGAGAGAGTGGAAGGTTATACCAATCTGCTGTGGGTTCTTATTCTCAGCGCTTTAGTCAGGATGAATTTTGATATTGGCAATACTGCACAAACATTGAGTCTTGCTTTTGGAGTATTGGTACTTGTAATGACATACCTTTTATCCGGACTTATCAGGATCAAAGGTGATATTGAAACTAAGTATGCTAAGAAATCTAAAACCGAATCGGTGGATTCGTCAACGGGGTTTTTTGATCTGATCCCTTCAGCTTTACTGGTATTTACAGGTTCATTTGTGTTTTGGGCAATCAGCGGAATGGAAACTACAATGTTCATATCGTTTTGCCTGCTGGGAATATACTATTATATTAAAGATAAAGACTTACCTACTCCGAATTATAAATTTCCTATATTCATTTTACTTGCAACTCTCACACGTCCTGAGGGTATGTATTTTTTCGGGTTAATATTGATTCACAGATTTGGGCTGCTCTTCATGGAAAAAAGGGGAGAGGGTTTAAAAGAATTTTTCTCAAAGAAAAATCTAATCTCATATCTCGTTTATGTAATACCTGTAATTTTCTATTTCGTGATAAGATATTCATATTACGGATATCTCTTTCCGAATACATATTATGCTAAGACAGGTTTATCATCTCAATACATAACAGCAGGAATAGAATATTTCATGAAGTTCTTTTCTTCATATCTGCTTTATGGTGTAATTCTTGTTGCTCCGGTCTATCTTTTCAGAAAGAAAGAGAATTTTTTTGAGATTTCGCTATTCTACCTTTTGATAGTTTCGTTTATTCTATATGTCATTTCAGTGGGAGGTGACGTTTTAAAGCAGAACAGATTCTTTCTTCCTATTCTTCCTATGTTATATATTCTTTTTGCAAAATTCCTTACTGATCTTTATTACAAATTCAGTAAGAATCTCGGCAAAGGGATTGCATTTGCATCAGTACTAATTATAAGTACTGTAATCTGTTATTATTATTATACTTCTCAGAAAGAGAATCTGCAAAGTGAGATTGCCAGTGAGAACGGATTGGTGGAAAAGATGAAAATTACCGGGAACTGGTTTAAGAATAAACAAAGAGAAGCCGGCCGTCCGCTGGTACTTGCGGCAACTACAATAGGTGCTGTTTCCTATTTTGCGGGATCAGATGTCGTTGTGATTGATAATCTGGGACTTACAGATAAAGAGATCGCGCATAACCCTAAACCTGTTCCTGAGATCTCTGCAGAAGTCTTAGGATGGAAAGAGAGAAACTATAATGCCGACTATGTTATGTCCCGTAATCCTGATTATGTTTATTTCTCTACAGGGATAAAGCCAAGCGCTTATGGCGAAAGAGCATTGTTCACAACTAAGGAATTTATACAGGGATACTACCCTTATTATTTTTCTGATAAAAATTCTCAGTTTACAGAAGTCGTTTATAAAAGGAAAAATGATTCTGAAGTTAATCTGTCAGAAATTGATTATCCCGGAAATCCCGCATATACACCGGCTTTTGTAAACATGTTTACCGATGCAATGAATACTTCAAGAGATAAATCACGAACTCAGCTTGCGCTCACTCAATTTCAGCAGTCTGCGGAAATGGGTCCGGCTGAATTCGATATGCCATATCAGTATATCGGGGATTTACATTTCCAGCAGGGTAAAAAAGATCTTGCGATGGATAATTACAAAAAAGCTGTTGAGATCGATGAGTCCAATGTAATGTCTCAGTATCAGCTTTATCAGATGTACAGTGAAAAAGGCGATACTCTAAATGCGAGAAACAGCTACGAGAAAATACTCAAATATGATCCTGAAATATTCAGATAATTTTGTTTCACTTATCTGTCTGACCACTAATGTCAGAGTTGATATCCGTAATATTATATTTCAAAAATCGGTAAAACTTTCCTTATCACAACCCTGCAAATGAAAATTCTCATTAACGCTCTTTCTGGTAACGGTGATGCTCTGATGTTCTCTCCCGCTCTTCGTATCCTTAAGGAGAAATTTCCCGCTTCAGAGATAGACATGCTGGTAATGTTCAGATCTGTTAAAGAAATGTATGAGAACAATCCTTTCCTCAATCAAATTTTTTATGTTGATTTCTTAAAACAACCTAAATTTAAATCACTTTCTGAGGTCAGGAAAATTGCTAAAAGGGAATATGACTATTCCATAAATGTCTATCCGGCAAACAGAGCAGAATATAATATTCTGAATGCTCTTCTCGGCGCAAAAACTAAAATTGCGCATCATTATAATCACACTAATGCAGGCAGACTTGAATTCTTAAATGACGTTCTTATCAATGAAGTAAAAGACAGACATAATGTTCTTCAGAATCTTGACCTTGTAAAGTCATTAAGTAAAAATGAAGAAGTCAAAGATGAAGATGCAGGTAAAATAGAAATTTTCATTTCTGAAAAACTTATGCAGGATGCGGACGCATTCATTAAAAAGGTTAATCCTGAAAGCAAAATGCTTGTTGGCTTTCATCCCGGATCTTCATTATTGAAAAATCATATTCATAAAAGATGGGATAAGAAAAAGTATGCAGAGACGGGTAATATATTAATGAATGAGCATAATGCAAAGATCTTATTGTTTGGGAATGAATTTGAACTGAATAATGAGATAAATTCATTGATGGACAATAAAGCAGTCATAGCATCGACTGCTGATTTTATGGATTCAATTGCGAGAATGAATCACTGCAAACTATTTATCTCAAACGATACTGCCTTCATGCACTCTGCTGCAGCTTTGAATATTCCGGTCATAGGAATTTTTGCATACACGAATTCCAAAGAACTTTATCCCTGGAAAACGGACAATGTTGTAGTTCGGAAAGATCTTGCATGCAGTCCGTGTTTTTATAACTCACCTAAGCCGGCTTCCTGCATCTTTAATGGTGAAGAAGAATTTAAATGTATGAAAAACATAGAAGTGGATGAAGTATTGAAAGCTGCTGCTGATCTGATTGCAATTTAGTTTGCATATTCCCGAAATCATTTTCTGATCTTGAGCTCATA
>JAGPCH010000313.1 GCA_018058125.1 Ignavibacteria bacterium
ATTGTGTATTGTGTATTGTGTTTTGTGTATTGTGTTTTGTGTATTGTGTATTGTGTTTTGTGTATCGTGTATCGTGAGTTTAGTTTTATGCATTATAGAAAATTCAAACATCTCTATTCAGAATCCGGCGCAGCGGACCAAAACCCAATTTTAAAATCCCAAATTCCAAACTCCAAATATAGTTCACTTTGCTAAGATCATCTTCTTAGTCTCAATGAATCCGTCTGTGATAAGTCTGTAAAAATATATACCGCTTGTAAAATTACTTCCGTCGAATTCAACTTTATAAGAACCCGGCTGAAGCTGTTCATTAACAAGACTTGATACTTCTCGACCTTGTAAATCATAGACTTTTAAAGAAACAAATCCCACATCCGAAATTCCAAATCCCAAATTCGTAACCGGGTTAAATGGATTGGGGTAATTCTGTTTAAGTAAAAATGTCTCCGGGATTTCTGCTGAGATCTGACTAATACTCAATGTCCCGTTAAGATTGATCTTGGTACCGTATATTCCGACTCCGTTTGCTCCGACTCCGATAGATGTTTCCCAGGCTACAATAGCTCCGTCTCCGTTCTTTGCAGGTACAAATCTGTGATAAGACGGATTGTATAAACTTGATGCTAAAGATTTAATGTTAGGTGACCAGGCAAAAGTGCTGTCGCTTTTGATCCTTATCACTGAGAAATTTGTCTGTGTATTATATGTAAAAATAAACGCTCCTCCTTCATTATCATCAATTAAATTCGGCTCGGGATAGAGTGTCGGATAATCCGAAATGAGAACTCCGTTTGGAGTCCAAAAGGCATTTCCATATGAATTCAGTTTTTGACAATACACATCATTATTAATATTAACTCTCCGTCCGTCAGACCAGACTATCATATAGTTTCCGTCAGAAGTTTTTGCAATATTAAGATCAGTCTGAATACCGGCTACACTGCAAACTGCTACACCTGCTGCATCCCATTGAACCGCTCCTGATAAATTAATTCTTTGAACATATATATCCGAACCGTTTGCACCGGAACCGTTTGTCGCCCAGGCTAAGACAGCTCCTCCGACTCCATCTGAAATGGCGCGTATCTGAGGATAATTGTTTGGTGTTAGATACAGCGCAACTTTTGGAGTGAAAGTACCTGAAGAATCAATGTGTGTCTTCCAGATATTATAAGGACCCGGAACATTGTACCAGAAAATATGCGCGCCGCCTCTTTCGTCAGAGGTGATTACAGGAGCGCGGCTTTCTCCGCTTACACTCAGATTCAGTCCATTGGTGGAAGGAGACCATTTTAAAGCACCGTTTGAAGCAATTCTTTGAGCGAATATGAGAGTCGTTCCACCACCCCAGGTTAACTGATATGAAATTATGACTCCACCGCTTCCGTCTGAAACAGCATCATAAATATCCCCTGAAAGCTGCGGCCAGCCTGCAATGAAAAAAGCTGAAGCATTCGCCCAGACATTATTTCCGGCAGGAGTGATTTTCTTTGCCCAAAGCTTACCGCCACCGTTTGTTGTACTATATAATACAATTACATTACCGTCTTCGGTGAATACAGCTTTCGGTATTGAATGAAATGTACTGTCAGCTAATTTTTTTCCCTCAGGTGACCAAAGTTTGTTTCCAGCTGCATCCAAACGCTGTCCGTAAAGATCAGCCTCATTCGCGCCGTAATTCCTGAGATCTGTCCAAAAGACAAAATAACCCCCGCTTCCGTCGGATATCATTGCAGGTTCCCTTTGAACAAACGGTTCATTGCAAACAGCCATTGGATTATTCGGATCACCGCTCCACTGAGATAATGATTCAGATTGAGCAGTTATTACCAAAACTGCTGCAAATAAAAAATAATTTAAAGTTTTCATTTTATTTTAATGTTAGTTTAGAAACATTTTAAAATTCAAAAGAACATGTTTTTCTGATCATGGCGCTTTCTTCATAATCTCCCCGCTGATTTCTCCCTGCCCGTTATCATTTATAGAGGCAACACGGAATAGATAATCCCTGTTTGATTTAAGTTTTCTTACAGTGTATTGAGGATAGGAAATTATATCTATGACTTTCCATATTATTTCTTTCGATTGGTTTGAATTTGCAATTTCAATCACATAGGATACTGCATTTTCAACTGAATCCCAGTGAAGATTAATTTCACCTTTCGAATCTCCCTTTGCTGCAGATAAGTTTTCCATATTTTTAGTAGTAATTAATTTTATACAAAAGTATATATGCCGATCAGTTAAATCAAAGAATGTTATTTCAAATTGTTTTCGGGATTAATTAAGATTACTGATAAATTCGTTGATTTTTAAGGAATTTTGGACAATTTTTAGCCAAGTAATGTAACCGGGCTTTCAGAAATTATTTTCATATATGTATAATTCCGCTTTAATAGAAACCTTTAAAACTTTCAGTAAACAGGAGATGAAAGACTTCAGTCTGTTCATCAAGTCCCCTTTCTTTAATACAAATCAAAGCGTTATAAAACTGTTTGAAAAAATCAAAATACTCTATCCGGAATTTGAAGAGATTAAACTTGATAAAAAACTATTATTCGGAAATGCATTCGGGAAAATAAAATATAATGACAGCTTTATGAGAATGACTGTTTTTCGTTTGATGGAACTGGTGAAAGAATTTCTTATTCATACAAATATTCAGCGAAAAAATTTCACTAAGGAAACCTCATTACTGGATGAGTTTAATATCCGCGAATTAAATAGTTTGATGCAGAAAACAATTTCAGAGCTGGATAAAAAGATAGATAAACATAAGGCGAAAGAAGCTGATTCTTTTTATGCAAAATACAGACTCGAGTATTTCAAAAACGATATTAAATCCCGGGATACTAAAATGATCACGCATAAGGATAAGCTTTCCGAAGATCTTATGCTTGAGCAGAAAAGTCTGAACACTTTTTTCTTTATGAGCTCTTTAAAATTTTTTCAGTATTTTCTGAATCAGAAAAATTTTGTAGTTAATGCCGGAGGTAATCCTGATTTTATCAATAACATACTGGAACATTTAAAACTGAATGAAGACTATCTTAAAGTACCTGCTTTGAAATTGTACCATACCATGTCATTAATGTTACTGACTGACGATGATAAATATTTCTTCGAACTTAAAAAATTATTGTTTGAGGACAAGGATGAATTAAGTTATATCGAAAAATTTAATCTGATCGCAGATCTCAGGAACTATGCTCAGAAAAAATTTGATAAAGGGAATATTGAATTCAGAGATTCAATGATCGATATAATAAAATTCTCTATTGATAAAAATTTTTTCACACCTCTGGAAAGCGGTAAAAATATTAGTGAGATCAGATTTATGAATATAGTATGGACGGGATTACAGTTAAGAGAGTTTGAGTGGCTTGAAGAACTGATAAAAAAATTAATTGTCAGGATCGATCCTGAT
>JAGPCH010000314.1:0-1912 GCA_018058125.1 Ignavibacteria bacterium
TTATAACATTTTTAATCTGTAAGTGATTTTTTTATTAAAAAATAAAACATACGTTATTTTTCAGTTCAATCCGTGTTATCAATGTGCAATTTTTGTCGTGTATATATCTCAGATCGTAACTAGAAATTCGTTACTTGTTAATGATTGGTATGACAAAAATCATACTCATTTTACCCAAATTAGAATAGATACTTGGGTTAATTTTACCGAATTTTGTTTAACTTTTTTATCAAAATATAAAATTTTTCAGCCTATGAAACGCAGAGAAATGATACTGAGATCGCTCCGGGCAGGGGCGGTTATTCCTTTCCTGAAACCTTTAGATCTGTTAGCAAAAGATATAGAAAATTTACTTTCTTCCGCCGGTAACGGTAATCAGCTCAGATTCCCGCCTGTATTTCAAAACGGCGGAACTATGACACTTGCTGCTTCTAACTTAAATGTCTGGCCCGGTCAGGATACGCAGGTAACAGCAATCAACGGCTCTTATCCCGGACCTTCTGTTGTGATACAAAAAGGTTCGGTCTTCACTGCCAATTTCATAAACAACTATAATGAACCTGCAACCATTCACTGGCATGGAGTCGACGTTCCGGAATTAATGGACGGACATCCTAAAGATTCAATAATGCCCGGTGAAAGTTACACTTATACTTTTCCTGTGATCAACAGAGGCGGTACTTACTTCTATCATTCGCATGCTGATATGCTTACTGCCGAACATGTGTTCAAAGGTTTCGCGGGTTTCTTTATAGTCACCGATCCAGCAGAAGCAGGACTCGGTCTTCCGACAGGAAATTTTGATATACCTCTTTGTATTCAGGACAGACGCAGCGCAAATATCCCGAAGTTTCTTTATAACCCGACTATGCCTGACATTATGCACGGCTTTCTTGGTGACCTGCCACTTATCAACGGAACTCCGGATGCTTACTTTGATGTGTCAAAAACTTTATACAGATTCAGACTTCTCAACGGTTCAAATGCAAGGATCTATAAAATTGCTCTTTCCGACAATAGCCCGTTCCATATAATCGCAACTGACGGCGGACTCAAGGACAGCGCTGTTCAGGTAAATTCATTTTTCCTTTCTCCTGGTGAAAGAACGGAGATACTCGTTGATTTTTCTTCTTACAATATTGGTCAGAATGTTTTTCTGAAGTCACTTCCGTTCACTGCTCCCGGAGGAGGCACTTATGTACAGGGCACCGAACTGAATTTATTAAGATTTGATATTACAGGTACTCTGTCATCAGGCGGAATTGTTCCGGCTGCTCTTCCTCAGATAAGCTATTATGACATTGCTGATGTCAAAACAACTCGTACATTTACACTGACGATGAATATGGGCGGCGGAATGAACATTCACAGAATTAACGGTCTTACTTTTGAAATGGAAAGAATTGACTGGGAAACTCCGCAGAATTCTCTTGAAGAATGGAAGATCATAAATGCTTCCAACATGCTACATCCGATGCACTCCCACTCGCATCAGTTTCAGGTGCATTCACGTAACGGAAATACCAATCTCGCTCCCGAAGATAAAGGATGGAAAGATACTGTACTTGTAAACTCGTTTGAGACAGTCAGAGTACTTGTTAAATTCTCAAATTATAAAGGATTGTATTTATTCCACTGTCACAATCTCGAACATGAAGATGACGGCATGATGCTGAATTTTAAAGTGGTCGATCCGGTGCGAATAAATGAAGAGAACGAGAATATTGCAGACGAATACAAACTCGAACAGAATTATCCGAATCCGTTTAACCCAATTACAAATTTGGAATTTGCAATTGCGGAATTGGGATTTGTTTCATTAAAAGTATATAATCCTTTAGGTGTAGAAGTTGCTGTTTTGGTAAATGAAATCAAACCTCCCGGAAATTATTCTGTGCAATTTGACGGAACG
>JAGPCH010000314.1:2012-3410 GCA_018058125.1 Ignavibacteria bacterium
GTATTAGGTATTAGGTATTAGGTATTAGGTATTAGGTATTAAATCTGCAGAAGAACGAAAATAATTTATTCAAAAATTAAATCTTAACGATTCCCCTCTCCCGTTTTTTTTCGGGAGAGGGGTAAGGGGAGAGGGCGTTGAGAACAGTTTTCATAGTAGCTTTTTAAATAAACTAACAATTAGTAAATTAACAACCTTACATTATAAATAAATATGTTCAAGAAAATATTAATAGCAAACAGAGGTGAGATCGCAATAAGGATCATCACGACAGCAAAAGAGATGGGCATACAGACTGTTGCCGTTTATTCAGATTTCGACAGATATTCACTTTTCACAAAATTAGCCGACGAGGCTTATCACATAGGCGAATCGCCTTCTTCAAAGAGTTATTTACTTGCGGAAAAGATCATTGAGACAGCAAAGCAATGCGGAGCCGAAGCTATTCATCCGGGTTACGGATTTCTTTCGGAAAGAGGATTCTTCGCAAAGATGTGCAAGGATAATGGAATTAAATTCATAGGTCCGGGACATGAAGCCATTGATCTTCTCGGTAGCAAAACCGAAGCAAAGCTTCTTGCAATAAAAAACGAAGTACCTGTAGTACCGGGTACAGAAAAACCTTTAACTGATTTTTCATTAATAAATAAGATCGCAAAAGATATCGGCTACCCCGTATTGATCAAAGCATCAGCAGGCGGCGGCGGTAAAGGCATGCGGGTCGTGAATGAGGAAGCGGATCTCGAGAGTTCATTACGCACCGCTCAGAGCGAGGCGAAATCTTCATTTGGCGATGACAGTGTTTTCATAGAGAAGTATATAGAATCTCCGAGACATATTGAGATTCAGGTTCTTGCAGACGAGCACGGCAATGTAGTTCATCTCGGCGAAAGAGAATGCTCTATGCAGAGAAGACATCAGAAGATCATTGAAGAAACACCTTCTGTGATCATTGATGATAAATTAAGAACTGAAATGGGTGAATGCGCTAAGCGTATCGTTAAGGCAGCGGGATATTCCAATGCAGGTACGGTTGAATTCATAGTTGATAAAGATAACAAATTCTACTTCCTCGAAGTAAACACACGTCTGCAGGTCGAGCATCCTATCACGGAATTAAGAACGGGACTTGATCTTGTAAGAGAGCAGCTTAAAATTGCAAATGGTGAAAAGCTTTCATTGAAACAGGAAGACATCACATTTACCGGACACACAATAGAATGCAGGATCTGCGCTGAAGACAGTCTGAATAATTTCATGCCGTCCACCGGTAAGATCACTTTCATGAATAAATTTCTCGGCAACGGTATGAGAGAAGACACCGGAATACTTCAGGGTGATGAGATCTCGGTTTATTATGATCCTATGATATCTAAACTGGTAGCGCATGACTCTGAC
>JAGPCH010000315.1 GCA_018058125.1 Ignavibacteria bacterium
GGCTGGATCTGACTTCGCCGGCAACGGATAAGGTTTTCGAAGAGCAGATGCAGGAGTTCTTTTTCGGAGGCGGGATAAAGCTGCCGGATGAGTATGTGCCGCCGTCGGAGGGTAAGTAGAACGGTTTTAAAAACCGTTCTACTTATATCACTATCAGATTCTCTCAGTCACCTGCGAGTATTTTTCCAATAATATTAGTATAATTTTTCATCTATCATCTCTTCCGCAAAACCCCGTGTTATATGCATAAATCAACCATTCTACAATTCGAACAATAAATTCTTTGTACATTATTTCATCAGATCAAGTTTAAAAATAAATCCAATACATTTTTCCGTTCGTTACTAAGTTCAAAACTTTTTAACAACCCAAATTAAAAATTAACGAAAGGAAAAAAACAATGAGTAAGAAAAAAATTTTACTGACAGTCTCTGCGATTTTGATAATCGCCGGATCCTTGTTTACCACACTACAGTACACGGACGCTTCGAGTCACAGAGAAGCTCCCATCATTTCCACTGATCCTGTCGCTGATAATACAGACGTTTATGCATTCAGACCGGCAGATGATCCCGGGATGCTTTGTATCATTGCCAGTTTTAATCCTATGGAAGAACCGGCCGGCGGACCAAACTTCCATAAATTCGGAACGGATGTGCTTTATGAAATTAAAATTGATAATGTCGGTGACAGAGTAGAACATGTTACTTATCAGTTTGAATTTTCAGATGTTGTCGGAAACGGAAATACTTTTCTTTATAACACCGGAGATGTCACAAGTTTGTCTGATCCTGATCTGAATGTAAAACAAACCTACGTTGTGAAAAGACTTGTCAATGGCACAACTCAATGGACATCAACTGCGCTGCCGGTATTACCCGCTTTTGTAGGAGGCAATAGTCATACTGATCCGAATTACGTCGGACCTTCTTCCATGTCAAATTTTTCATCGCTTATGACTGAATCTGTAAAAGATCTCCCTGCTGGAGGCGGAAAAGTATTCTGCGGACCTACAGATGATCCATTTTTTGTAGATCTTGGTGCAGCTTTTGATCTATTAAAAATCAGACCGGGTGCCCCGGGAAATGAAGGCGGCGGGAAAGATGCCCTTGCCGGATATAATGTACATTCTATTGCAATAAAGGTACCGATCGCTCAGGTAACACGTAACGGGAGTTCGAATCCACCTTCAACAGATTCAAACGCAATCGTCGGTGTATGGTCTACTGCCAGCAGAAAAACTACTACTGTTATTAGTAATGACGGAACAAGAACGGGTAGCGGTTCTTGGGTTCAGGTTTCCAGACTCGGTATGCCGCTTGTGAATGAAGTGGTTTTACCTATTAGTCAGAAAGATAAATGGAATGCAGCAAAACCCATAGATGATGCGCAGTTCCTGAATTATGTAACAGATCCCGAACTTGCCGGAATCATAAATAATCTATATCCTGTCACTGATGACATTCCTACAACAGGCAGAACAGATCTTGTATCAGTTTTCCTGACCGGAGTCGCAGGCTTGACCCAGAGACCTCAGGATCTAAGAACACCATCCGAACAATTGAGAATAAATCTTGGAATAGCGCCGGTTCCATTCGAATCGGAAAACAGACTGGGTGTAATCTCCGGTGATGCTGCAGGATTTCCTAACGGAAGAAGACTCAAAGATGATGTAACTGATATCGCTCTAAGAGTTGTTGCAGGAGTATTACTCGGACCTCCTTACAGTACAGGTGTCAACTCTCTTCTCGGTGATGCAGTGCAGCGTAATGATAAAAATTTTGCTTCCACTTTTCCCTATCTTGCAGCGCCGTTTGAAGGCTTTGCAAATTCTCATGGCTCTATAGTTTCAATTTCACAGGGAAGTCAGGGTAATAACAATGAACCCGAAAACTTCGGACTTTTACAGAATTATCCAAATCCTTTTAATCCTACAACTCAAATTAAATTTAATATTACAAGAGCAGATAATGTTACAGTAAAGATTTATGATATTCTTGGAAAAGAAGTTATAACTCTTTTAAATGAAAAACTGAATGCCGGTGAAAAAGTTGTCATGTGGAACGGACTCGATAACAGCGGCAGACAGGTAGCTTCCGGTTCATATTTTGTGAAATTGGTAACTTCTACCGGAGTTGATTCGCGAAAGATGACTTTATTAAAATAATAAAATACATATTTTACAGAGGCCGAAATAAATCAGCCTCTGTAAACTTATAAAATGAATTTAAAAAAAATTTCAATCTTAATAATCTCAGTAATGGTAATAGCAGCAGTAGCCTGGAAGGTTTATGATCATCAGACTAACAAAAAAAATTATCTGACAGAAATCAATGAAAAAGAAATACTCGTTCTTGATAATATATATACTTCATCAGATAAAAATATAACTACCTTTAAAGAATTGCTTGTTGAAAATCCTGATAATGGTGTGCTGTTGACCAAACTCGGAGCAGCTTATATTCAAAAGGCGAGAGAATCAGGTGACCCTGAATTTTACGTTAATGCAGAAGACGTTTTAAACAGAGCAATAAAAATTGATCCGGAAAATTTTCTGGCAATTGCAGAGTTAGGATCCGTGAATCTGTCAAGACATAACTTTAAGGAAGCACTTGAGCTATCCCAAAAAGCACTTGAGATAAATCCTTACAGTTCTTATTCCTATGGTGTGCTGGCAGATGCACAGATCGAACTCGGGATGTATGATGAAGCAATACAAACTATTCAAAAGATGGTAGATACTAAACCGGATTTAGGTTCTTATTCCAGAGTCTCTTACATTCGTGAGCTAAAGGGAGATGATCAGGGCTCTATAGATGCAATGAAATCAGCCGTTAAAGCCGGTTCCCCGATTGCTGAAAATACTGCCTGGTGCAGAGTTCAACTGGGCAATCTATTTTATAATACCGGTGATCCGGAGACAGCCGAGAAAATTTTCGGATTCGTAATGAAAGATTTTCCGGAATATGTTCACGGATACGGCTCAATGGGAAAGATCAAAATGCACAATAAAGAATATACGGATGCAATAGAATTATATAAAAAAGCCCTAGAAAAAAATTCTCTGCCTGAATATCTGATCTCTCTCGGAGATGCTTATGCTCTATCAGGCAATAAGGAAATGGCGGAAGAGCAGTATCAGAAAGTAAAATTCATATCATCAATGTATAAACAAAAAGGTGTTGACACGGATCTCGAACTTTCTCTCTTTAATGCAGATCACAACAGGCAGCTAGAGGAGTCTCTTGATTACGCTCAGGAGGCATTCGATGAAGGTTCGAAAAGCATAAAAGTCTTTCACAGTATAGCTTGGTTGAATTTTAAACTTGGAAATTATGAAGAAGCGCAGAAAAATATAGAACAGGCATTAAGACTCGGTACGAAAGATCCTTTAATGTATTAT
>JAGPCH010000316.1 GCA_018058125.1 Ignavibacteria bacterium
TACCTAATACCTAATACCTAATACCTAATACCTAATACCTAATACTTAATACTTATCACTTAATACTCTTTAATTAAAAAATAAACTAAACTTCTTTTCTTAATAAAACTATATCCGCTCATATCATACAAATGATCATTTGCCAGTAAAGAACCAACTCCGCCGCCTATAAGCCCAAAAGGAACTGCAAGAAAAAAACCTGCTGCTACACCCTGACCGAATTTAACATTACCGGATCCGCCGTGTCCGCTAAAATCAAATCCTTCTAAAAGTCCAATTGCAAAACCTGCCAAAAACCCGGCTGTTCCACCATACAATGCACCCGTCCAGAATCCCTTTGCATCAAATTTGATCGTTCTGATATCACTTACATTCAGCCTGACTGATTTTTCATCTTTCAAAATCCCAAGCGTGGAATCCTTTAATCCGAACATCTGCACATCTTTATAAACACTTCTTGAATTCATTGTAATAGTGCAGGTACTGGAGGTGTCTGAAGAATTCAATGAATTAGAATTTAATTTAACTGAAGAAATACTTGTGTCTTTCAAATCATTAGACTGAGAATAAACATCAGTAATGCATATCAGTAATATAATTATCAGTTTAGTCCAATTCATTCAAAAATTAATTAAAATGTTTTTTTAAAAATATCATTGTATCCAGAAGAATTATAAAATTAATGAAAACCCTTACTCAATACTCAATACTCAATACTCAATACACAATACTCAATACACTATTCTTTTTCTAGAATAAGAAATAAGAAACTCCAAGTTTGAAAGGAACATATCCTTCAGTCGGAACAATCAAATATTCAAATGAATAAAACTTCAGATCCATTTCAAAATTTACTCCAATTCTTTTTGAAGGCTTTACGATAAAACCTCCGCCAATCTGAAACAACGGATAAACTGTAAAAGAGGAAGGCGTAGTTGAATATATGTAACCCGAATCGTTATATGAATAATATGAACTTGTATATGAATTTAAGATCTGTGAATGAATTCCAAAACCAAGATTCAGATATACCTCAATGGAGTTTCTCGCATTAAATGTACCGAGCTGAGCATTAGCCAGCAGATCAACGTAAGTCTGATACTGGTATGTTTCAAAATCGTTATATACATTATAACCGTTATAATCATAGTAAGCATAATTGTATGCTTTCTTCAGAAATATTACAGAAAGATCTCCCCCAATATTTTTTTTCTCATCATAAAAATATGAAAATCGACCGTTCAATAAAAAGTTGGAAGAATTTCCGTAATTTGGATTTCCGGCGAGAGTGCCAATATTTAATGTTGCAATAAATTTGTAATCTGACGGGGTTGTATCGGCTGAAATTTCAAATATGTTTTCCTTTTCTATTACAACGCTTTTGTTTCCTGTCTTAATGGTTATTTCTTTTTCAGTCTGAGAAGTTAGTATTCCTATGTATTCTTTTTCACTGAATAAAAAGACCTTGTATGCTTTTCCAATTTTCAGATCTTTAAAGATATCTTTCTTTTGTGAATATGAGCTACTCTGCATTAAAAATAAGATAAGCAAAGTTACTATTAATTTCAGACATCCATTCATGTAATTCCTATAAGTTAGTTTGATATTGAAACGAACGCATATAATATTAAGAAATAATTCGGTAAATAATATACAGTTAAACAACACAATCTCACTTAGAATATTAATCCCTCTGCCTTTGCATAATAAAATACACACAATGCTTAGACATTTGAAATTAGATTAATAATTTACTTTGAGAACAGGAGGTTCGTATTCAAATTCAATTTTCCATTGTAATTAAATCCTATAAAATTAAAATTAATAAAAAATTTTACATAACTTTATATTCAGATCAATGAAAATTTTACCCGTCATAATAATATCAATTGCTTTGTTCGCATTAATATTTATTCTGAAAGTTAATACCGATACCGGCGAATCTGATCATGAAATGAAAATTTCACAATCACAGTCAGAGAAAAAAGACATAAAATATCCGAATGACATCGAATATATCAAAAGGACATTCCCGTTTTACAAAGCTGATCCTGTAGCTCATATTGAGGCTCTAAAAGTCGGACAAAGAATGAGACGCGAGGCTGAGTTCAGCAATTCAGATAGCTTTGTCCCGACATGGGAATTCGCAGGTCCTACAAATGTCGGAGGCAGAATCTCAGATCTCGAATATGATCCGAACAATACTGACATTATCTATGCAGGCGCTTCGACCGGCGGTGTATTCAAATCCACAGACGGAGGGTTAAGTTTCTTTCCGGTGTTTGATGATCTTGCCGTCTTGCCTATCGGAGATATTGCTGTTGATCCCATTAATTCTGATATAATTTATGCCGGTACAGGTGAAGCAAACGGCGGTCATAATAACTTTTCCGGAGGCGGAATTTACAAATCTACTAACGGTGGGCAGTCCTGGAATTTTTCCGGTCTGCTGAATTCCGTTACGATCGGAAGAATAGTAATTAATCCGATCAATCCTCTCAGGATTTATGCAGCCGCTGCAGGTTCATATTTTGCTCCAAATCCTGAAAGAGGAATTTACAGAAGTGATGACGGCGGAGCTACATGGACTAATGTTTTATTCGTAAATGATTCTACCGGGGCAATTGATATTGCAATGGATCAGAGCAATCCTGATAATTTGCTTGCTGCTATGTGGAAAAGGACGCGCTATCCAAACGGCGGTTCGCTGACAGGAGAGACAAGTCAGCTTCACAGATCTACAGACGGCGGAAATACATGGACTGTACTCGGTCCGGCAAACGGATTACCGAACTCTTCTACACAAACTGTCGGAAGAATTGGCGTCAGCATTTCACAATCAAACCCGAATGTAGCATACGCACTATATACAAATACAGCTCTGGTTGGATTTTTTAAGACTACTAACGGCGGACTCAACTGGACAAATGCAGATCCGGGCAATACGCTTGACAACGGGTTCTCATCTTTCAGCTGGTATTTCGGAAATGTTAGAGTTCACCCGACAAATCCTGACATTGTATATGTACTCGATTTTGAAATTATGAGATCTACAAATTCCGGAAATACCTGGAATGATCTTTCCAACAGTGACATTCATGTCGATAATCATGCTCTTGCTTTCAAGCCGGGTGATCCTAATACAATTATAGAAGGAAATGACGGCGGTATTTATAATACAACTAACAGCGGTACTACATGGATTAAAGTTGAAGATCTGCCCGTAACACAATTTTATGAGATAGGTATTGATGCCAATAATCCGCAGAGACTTTATGGCGGCACTCAGGACAACGGTACTAACAGAACCAACACAGGAGCTCTTGATGACTGGGATAATATATATGGTGGTGACGGATTTTATGTAATTGTCGATCATACAAATCCAAATGTCATCTATGCA
>JAGPCH010000317.1 GCA_018058125.1 Ignavibacteria bacterium
AAATTGCTCGCATCACTTGTATTCCAGTAGTTTGCCTGAGGTACAAATGAAGTCTTCCCATTCCCTAATTCAGCAAACGCTCCTATTGCAAGTCCAGCCTGACCTTCAATCAAAGCTAATCCTATATTGAATCCCCCGAAAGCTCCTGAAGATTTGCTTTTCTGGTTAATATTAAGAGGACCGTAATTCAATTTAGATATCTTTTTGGTTTCAGAATTAAATTTATATGGTTCCGGATTTACATTATACTGTGAGTAAATTGAAGATGTGTAAAATATAATAAACAGTACTATTACTGCAGAGTATTTTTTCAATTATTTATTAGTTTGAAGTTAAAAATATACTATTAAGTTAGTTTAAATTTGATATTTCCATTTTTTTTATCTCATCTCTTAGCTGTGCTGCTTTTTCGTAATCTTCTTTTGCTATGGCTTCATCAAGATTATTCCTTAACTGGATTAGTTTTTTTTCTTTGTTTGAAAGATTCTTGGTTTCTACCTGTTTAGGTAACTGAGGGTCATCTTCTGTTAATGATTCCGGTTCTTCAAAATTTGTATCATGTTTTGGAAGAACCTGATCTTCATGTTCGGGTTCGAAACCAACTTCGTCCATAATCACTGAGTTAACATAAATAGGTGATGAAAATTTCAGGGCTATTGCGATTGCATCTGACGGTCTGGCATCCATTTCTTCAACTGTTGCCGAATCAAATTTTATTTTTGCAAAAAATGTTGAATCCCTTAATTCATTTATTACAATATAATTGACTGCATACCCAAATGTCTCTATAACTTCTTTTAACAGATCATGAGTAAGAGGCCGGGGGGGTTTTATCCCTTCCAGCTCCAGTGCGATTGACTGTGCTTCGTATTGTCCTATAATGATCGGAAGACGTCTGCTGCCGGAAATTTCTTTAAGAATGATTGCATACCCGCCACCGCTTATTGATGGAGTTAATGAAAGTCCGTAAATATCTACCTGAATTGTATCCTGTGAATTGTCCATTAAATAAATCTTATTAAATTAATTACTATAAAGCTAAATTAAATGATTCTTATTTTCAATATAAATATCTGCTTTTAATTTGCTTTTAATTGGATACTACCTTTTTGATTTCTTCTGTCAGCGCAGGTAAAACTTCAAATACATCTCCGACAATACCGTAATCAGCTATCTGAAAGATCGGTGCATCCTTGTCTTTATTAATTGCAACTATGCATTTAGATGAAGACATTCCTGCCAAGTGCTGAATGGCTCCGCTTATACCGCAAGCAATATACAAACTTGGTGAAACTGTTTTGCCTGTTTGTCCTACCTGCTCAGAGTGAGATCTCCACCCTGCATCTACAACAGCCCTAGAAGCTCCTGTGGCTGCTCCCAAAGATCCTGCCAGGTCTTCTATTAAATTGAAATTTTCAGGACCTCTTAAACCTCTTCCTCCGGATACGATCCTGTCAGCTTCAGCGACATCCAGTTTTTCACTGCTTACTATTACATCCGTGACAACTGATGAAAAGTCCGATTCCGATATATTTAATTTTTCTATATCAATATTTTCAGTTTCTATTGATTCGTTATCAGTTTTGACCGGTTTGAAAACGTTTGGTCTTAAAGTAATTACTATCTTATCAGTAGAAGAATTTATGTCTATTATGCTTTTTCCTGCATAAACAGGTCTGCTCGCTGTGATCTTACCATCTGCGACTTTTATATCTATGCAATCATTAAATACTGCAGAATCAGTCTTAACTGAAATTCTCCCTGCAAGATCTTTTCCAAGTGAAGTTGCTGATAATAAAATAATATTAGCTTCAGATTCTTTTGCTGTTTCACTAATTATCTTTGCATAAGCTGAAGGGGAGTATTTAATCTCACTTCCGGAATGTTTTTTATTTAACTGATCGAGGTTTACTAACTTTACTTTCTTTACACCATAAGCTGCCAGTTCCTGCAATTCATTTTCCAATCCGTTTCCGATAGTAAGTGTTTCCAGTTCTGAGCCTAATTCAGCTGATAGCTTCAATGCCTCAGTAATTACTTCGAATGCAGAATTCTTAAATTTCCCTTCTTTTGATTCTAAAAATGCTAAAATTTTGTTGGACATAATTTTGTTAAATCTTTTAGTTAATAAATTTTTAAATAACTTTTGCTTCTTCTCTCAGAAGTCTTACAAGTTCAGTAACATCGTCTTTTCCATTATTAAAAATCTTTCCGCCAGTTTTTGCCGGAGGAAGTTTCATTTCAATTATATCAGTTTTGTTTCCGTTGTAAAAGTTTGCTATTTCTTCTATGGGTTTTGATTTTGCAGCCATTATGCTTTTTAAATTTGGATACCTCGGTTCGTTTAATCCTTTCTGAGCTCCAATGACAACCGGAGTAGTAGATACGACTACTTCCTTGCCTCCCTCTATTTCTCTTTCAGCTTTGACTTTGCCGCCTTCAATTTCAAGTTTTACCACTACGCTAATACAGGGTAAATTTAACATTTCAGAAACCATAGAAGGGATCAGAAGTCCGTCAAAATCAATAGATTGTTTTCCGAATAAAATGATATCGGCATTCTGATCTTTGAGATATTCTGAAAGGTTTTTAGCGACAGTATAAGAATCAAAATTTTCATCCGTAGATTTTATTAGGACTCCTTTGTCTGCACCCATCTGAAATGATTTTTTTAAAGCTTCTTTAGCTTTTTCAGTGCCATAGGAAACTGCTATGACTTCACCGGTGTTTTTTTCTTTTAATTTTAATGCTTCCTCTACTGCAAATTCATCATATGGATTTAATATAAAACTTACTCCGTTAGTATCAATTGATTTACCGGCATCGGAAATTTTAACTTTTGTAGTACTGTCAGGGACTATTGAAACACACACAATAATTTTCATTAATATTTATTTATTTTTAGGGTTTTTATTAAATTTGTAACAGGAATTGTGAATTTTAAAATTAATCCTATTAATCTGTAAAATCAATTTAATATTTTTTGCAGTTTCAGCAAATTTAGCAATTGAAGTAAATGATTTAATTTGCTATATTTGTAAATATCGCGGGGTGGAGCAGTTGGTAGCTCGTCGGGCTCATAACCCGAAGGTCGAAGGTTCAAGTCCTTCTCCCGCTACAAAAAAATAAAACCCCGTAATTTTAATTGCGGGGTTTTTTGTTTTATTAACTATAATTGAATGCTTTAGTTTAAAAGAGCACTTCTGTCACTGATTTCACTAATTGTTAAGAATTTTCTGCATTTAATTGTGCTTCAAGATTGAATGCAATATTTAACAATGATAAGGCAAATTGTTAAAAATATTAGCTTAAAGATGATTTTATGTCATTCAATTAATTCGAAAAAATAGTGACGAGCTTTATTTCAATAACATTAACTTAATTAATTTAAGGAATA
>JAGPCH010000318.1 GCA_018058125.1 Ignavibacteria bacterium
GGCTATGAGACTGATCTCGGCTATCAGGAGGGAATTTAATTCTGAGATAAGCGTAAAAGATATTTTTTATTATTCTACAATTGCTGAGCTGGCAGAACTGATCGGAAAAGAAAATTCACTGTCAGTTTTACCGATGATTGAAGCAAATGAAAGACCAGAGCAAATTCCATTATCATTCAGTCAGGAGAGACTTTGGTTCATTGACCGGCTTGAAGGAAGTGTTCAATATCACATTCCGGCTGTATTCAGATTGAAAGGTGAACTTAACAAAGATGCTTTATCAAAGGCATTGCAAAGCATAGTTGAAAGACATGAAGTATTACGAACGGTTATTTATGAAGAAAATGGAAACGGATATCAGAAAATAATTGAAAGTTCAGACTGGAAACTGAATAAAGTTGAAGACTATAAATTCAATAATGATCCAGACGAACTTCAAAGTATTATTCAGGAATTGATCAATAAGCCATTTGAACTTTCGAAAGATTTTATGTTAAGAGCGGATTTAATTACAATTGATAAAAAGGATAGCATACTTGTTGTAACCATGCATCACATTTCCTCAGACGGATGGTCGCTTTCTGTAATAGTAAATGAACTGGCTGAATTATACAGAGCTTATGATGAAAATCGAAATGCTGATCTGATGCCGATGCCAATTCAATATGCAGATTTTTCCATCTGGCAAAAGAAAAATTTAACTCCGGAAGTTTTAGATAAAAAACTTGAATACTGGAAATCAAAACTTTCCGGAGCCGAACCGCTTCAGCTTCCGGCTGATTTTACCAGACCTGCAGTACAGAGTATCAGAGGCGCTTCATATGAATTTAAGTTAAGCAAAGAACTTACTGATAAACTTGAGCAATTGTCGAAGCAAAACGGTTCTACTCTTTACATGACCTTGCTTGCTGCATTCAATGTACTTCTGTACAGATACAGCGGTCAGAAGGATATAAGTGTCGGAAGTCCTGTAGCAGGAAGACAGCAGAAAGAAGTTGAGCAGCTTATCGGATTTTTTGTGAATACGCTCGTACTCAGGAATGAAATTGAGAATTCCTTTACATTTATTGATTTACTTGATCAGGTCAAAGCAAATACACTCGAAGCATTTGAAAATCAGGAAGTGCCGTTTGAAAAAATTGTAGAAGCTGCTGTAAAGCAAAGAGACGTGAGCAGAAGTCCTCTTTTTCAGATAATGTTTATTTTACAAAACGCTCCGGAAGTGCCGAAGATCGATCTGAATAAACTTGTTTTGGAAAAAGAAGAGTTTATAAATAATATTTCCAAGTTTGATATATCTGTTTCCATGACTGAAACTCCTGAAGGGCTTATTGGCTCGGCTGATTATTGTACTGATTTATTCAAAGAGAATACCATAGCGAAAATGATGACTCATTTTATTGAGTTATTAAATTCAGTCGTAGAAAATCCCGGGAATAAAATCGGTTCGCTGCCGATGCTTACAAAACAGGAAGAGCATCAGATACTTTCTGACTTTAATGGTGAGGTTGTTGATTATCCGATAGACAAAACCATTTTTGAATTATTTGAGGAACAGGTTAAAAAGACACCTGACAGCATAGCAGTAGTTTTTGAAGATGAGAAACTGACTTTTAAAGAACTGGATGAGAAATCAAATCAGCTTGCGCACTATCTTCAAAGCAAAGGAATAAAGATTGAAACATTTGTTCCGATCTGTCTGGAAAGAAGTCTTGAGATGATAATTGGTTTATTGGGTATAATGAAATCCGGCGGAGCATACGTTCCGGTAGATCCTGATTATCCGCAGGAGAGAATTAATTTTCTGCTAGAAGATACTTCTGCATCAATAGTTGTAAGCCGGAAAGAAAGCAGTTCGCGTTTTACTTTTCCGGAGAATATTGAAATGGTGAATCTTGATACAGACTGGACTGAGATAGAAAAATTTTCCAAAGATAAAGTCACGACTGAAATTAAGTCAACAAATTTAGCTTATTCGATCTATACATCCGGTTCGACAGGTCAGCCAAAAGGCGTAATGAACGAAAATCGCGGAGTTGTAAACAGACTATTATGGGCTAAGGAATATTTTAATGTTACAAACGAAGATTCAATTTTACAAAAGACAACATTTTGTTTTGATGTATCAGTTTGGGAATTATTTTTACCCCTGATGACAGGGGCTAAATTAATATTTGCTATTCCAGGCGGCGAAAAAGATACTTCATATATTAAAAAAGTGATCGATGAAGAAAAAATTTCGATAATACATTTTGTCCCGTCAATGCTTGAGATATATCTGGCAGATATTGAAACCGGCAACAATTCCGAATTGAAAAAGGTAATCTGCAGCGGTGAAGCTTTAAAACCTGTACACGTTGAGTTGTTTAAAGAAAAATTTAAGAATACGGAACTTTATAATCTTTATGGCCCGACTGAAGCAGCGATTGACGTTACTTACTGGCAAATGCCGGATACGGGTAATTCAGTAAATGTTGTACCAATTGGGAAAGCAGTTGCAAATACATCCATGTATATTCTCAATAATGAAGATGAACTTGTTCCGGTTGGTGGAATCGGTCAGCTTCATATCGGTGGAATACAGGTTGCGAGAGGTTATCTGAATCGTCCGGAATTATCCGAAGAGAAATTTGTAAAAGATCCGTTCAGTAAAGTTCCCGGAAGCAGAATGTACAGGACCGGTGATCTGAGCAGATGGCTGCCTGACGGTAACATTGAGTATATTGGCAGGATGGATGAACAGGTAAAGATAAGAGGATTCAGAATTGAGCTTGGTGAAATTGAAAGCGTGATTATGCAAAGTGGTTTGGTGCAGCAGACTGTTATGCTTGCGCCTGAAGATGCAAGCGGAAACAGGAGACTTGTTGCATACGTGACAACAGACGGAGAATTTAAAAAAGAAGACACAATATTATACCTGCGAAGTAAACTTCCTCAGTACATGGTACCGGCCGTGTGGGTTGAAATGGAAAGTTTTCCATTAAATCAAAGCGGTAAGATCAATAAAAAATTATTACCGAAACCTGCAGATAATGAATATGCAAGTAATGAATATATTGCTCCGCGAAATATAACCGAAGAGAAACTTGCGGAGATATGGAAAGAATTACTTCATACAGATCGTATCGGAATCAAAGATAACTTCTTCGATCTCGGCGGTCATTCGCTTTTAGCGATGCGGGTTATTTCATCTGTTAGAAAAGAACTCGGGTTTGAATTATCGATAAAAGATTTTTTCATTCAGCCTACAGTTGAGGAACTTACATTACTCATTGATAAAAATACTGATAGTTCAGTTAATACTCTTCCGTCTGTTATTGTAAATGACAGACCTGAATTTATTCCACTATCATTTTCACAGGAGCGGATATGGTTCATAGATAAACTTGAAGGA
>JAGPCH010000319.1 GCA_018058125.1 Ignavibacteria bacterium
TCATCCACAACTACATTAACATCAATTATGCCAGGAACCTTGTTTACAGCTCTTTCTATATTTTTTTTGCAGATCTTACACTGCATAGATGGAAGTTTTATCATTATGTGTTCTGCACTTTTATCAGTTGATGTATTCATGTTTTTATCCAGGCTTTTATCTGTACTCTTATCCATATTCTGATTCATATTCTTATCTGTATTTTGGCTCATATTCTTATCCATATTTTGATTCTGATTCATTTGCTGTTTATCGTTTTGGTTTTCAGTGCTTTCTTTTTTGCCGCATCCAAAAATTAATGTGACTGTAAAAAGCATAATTCCAATGGTACTAATTGTTTTAAATATTTTCTTTTTCATTTTTTATTGCTCCTTCCGCATTTTGCGGTTTTTATTTTTTTAAAATTAATGTTTATGTTCCGGTTCAGTTTTTTTATCTTTCATATCTTTCAGAATATCCTGGTTCGGGTTAATCTTTAATTCTTCGTTATTCTCCTTTTTCGGGTTATCACCATGATTTTCGTGTCCTGATGTAAATCCTTTCTGAATCTGTGTTTCGCTGTCTATCAGGAAGCCACCTGAAGTCACCACTAGGTCACCTTCAGTTAATCCGGATGTAATAGCATAATATCCGTCCTGCTCATAACCAATCTGAACTTCTTTTGGTTCATACACACCTTTTTCTTTTTCTATATAAACAAAGTTATGCTCACCCGTACGTATTACAGCATTTTTTGGAACACCAATTGACTGTGTTACATAAGTATTGATCTTTACTTTAAGGTACATATCAGGTTTTAACTTCATATCTTTATTTGATACATCAATTCTGACCTCAAGCGTTCTTGATTCAGGATTAAAAACAGGATTTACGAAATTTATCTTAGCCCTCATAACTTCATCAGGATAAGCAGTTGAATATATTTCAGCAGTCTGACCGCTTTTGATATACTGCATATCAGCTTCATATACGTTTGCAATAACCCAGACCGAAGATAGATCTGCTACATCATAAATATCCTCACCAGCCATTGCCCAGTGACCAACATGAACATATTTTTTAGTTACAATTCCTGAATATTTTGAATACTGTATTGTTGTAGTTTTAACATTGCGCGATCTTTCAAGTTCTTCAATTTGTCCTAGTGTCATTTCCCATAAGATCAGCCTTTCCCTTGAAGAATTCACAAGGCTTTGCGCCTGGTCAATTGCCAGCCTGTTGCCGCTTGTTTTAACCTGGTTAAAATTATCAAGAGCTAATAAATATTCCTTTTGTGTTGAAACAAGCTCAGGTGAATAAATTTCAAGCACTTTCTGACCTTTTCTTACCATCTCTCCTTCAAATGATACGAACATATTCACAATTTTTCCTGAAACGGCAGTTGAGATGTGAGCAAATTTCGATTCATTTATCTTTACATAGCCATTGAAAGTCTTCTCACCCTGGAACTGCATGGTTTTAACACGTTCAGTCTGTACATTAGCAAGCACCTGTTGTGAAGGAGATAACTTTACGGAACTGATATCAGCACCGTCAAGATCGTGGTCGGATTGTTCTTCCTGATCAATTTCACCTTTTTTTACAAGGTCCATACCGCATATGGGACACTGTCCGGGTCTATCCTGAATAATTTGCGGATGCATGGGACATGTGTATATTTCTTTTCCGGATGATTCCGTATTATTTTTTTGAATAAAGGTTATATATCCCCAATACCCGCCTGCAATTACAAGAACCGCTGCAAGTACACCTATAATTATTTTTATTGTTTTATTCATAATGCTTTATTTGATACATTAATTTTTCAGATTTAAACCTGTCGCTTTTTCAAGTTCCGCAATCATTTTCAGATACATTGTTACAGATTCATAATACATAATTCTGGATTCCTGGTACATCCGGTATGCATCCAACAGGTCAAGAAAGCCTCCCATATTTGTCTCATATGAATATTGCGCAGATTTCATAGTGTTTTCAGTCTGCGGCAATTGTACTCCGTAATAAAACCTCATGGTTTCTTTAAGAGATACCATATTATTCACAATTGTTGTTACTTCATTTCTTATATCGTTTTTCTTCGCGCCTAATTCATCTGTAGTACTCCTGATAATAACTTCATTCCTTTTAACTGCATGATCATATTTACCGCTTGACCATGGAGCAAAAGGAATATTGACTCCAACCATAAATGCAAATGCGTTTTTTTCTTCAAACGGCAGTATTTTATACCCCAGCTTGATATTTAAATCAGGAAGTCTTTCAATTTTAGCCATATCAAGATCTGTCTGGTTCATTATGATCTTGTTCTTTAATGTTTTTATATCGGGTCTGTGTTCGAATGCATAATCAATAAGTTTTTCGGTTTTGGACAAGTTTACATTAAAACTGGCTTCGTCAAGTAAATATTCATTATTAATATCCGCAAAAATTATTCGTGTATTTTCATCAACAACAATTTTAGTCAGCTTTGTCAGCTCTGAAAAAATATTTTTCCTCTGCTGTTTTAAAATAAAATCCTCGTTTTCTAACCGGGACATTTCTATCTGTGATTTGAATACTTCCTGTTGCATACCTTTACCAACCATATACTGCGCTTCAGCCGCAGCTATGAAAGTCTTGATTAAAAGCCTGTTATCGTTATTGATTTGTATTTTATTATTTAAAAGGTAAAGGTCATAATATTCCATCTTTATCATATTCATGATATCAATTGCCATACCCAGTCTTTCACTCTGCATCATTGCTTTGGAATTAAGTACTGACTGCTTTTGCAATGCAAGTTTACCCGGGAAAGGGAACATTTGGGATACATAGAAATTTATCATTCCAACCCTGCTGAAATCGCTCATAATATCATCAAGCTCAAATTCAAACATTGGGTCAGGCAGGTATGATTTTCCTTCAGCCTGGGAATTGGATACATCGATTTTTGTCTGCATTGCGATCAGCTCAGGATTATTATTAACCGCAGCAAACAAAAGCTGGTTTAATGTAAATACCTCTGACTTCCCGTATGAATTATAGAAAGCCGTATCCTTTAAACTTTCCCTGGTCTGCGCTGTAAGCAAAGAATCAATTACCTTTAATGAGGAATTAAACCTGTAAAGTGAATCTTTCTGCAAATAATTATCAAAACCGCTTTGGGAATTGGTTTGTATAGTTATCAGAGCAGAAATAATAACAAAATTTATTATATATTTAGACATGACCTATTAATCTCATTTTTAAAAAAATAAATAAAATAATTTCAGTAAAATTATTCTACAGTAAATCCAGTAACCAGAATGAGATTATTTTAGATTAAAAGCGCGGAGTTGAATATCGGGATATCAATTTCATGCAGGTAAGATCGATCAGGTGTATATAGTATTGAGC
>JAGPCH010000320.1 GCA_018058125.1 Ignavibacteria bacterium
CAAGAGGCTTTAATGCTTTTTTCATTATGTCGTCATCAAGCGTGACCTCGGGTGTTTTGTCACGCATGCAGAGATAGAGTTTTTCGAGAGTATTTAATTTCATGTACGGGCATTCGTTGCAGTTGCAACTGTTCTCAGGCGGCGCGGGGATGAATTTTTTCCCGGGGTTTTTCAGAAGCATCTGATGTATGATACCGGGTTCGGTGGCGACTATGAATTCTTCAGAATCTGATTTGGAAACAAAATTAAGCAGTCCACTGGTCGAACCAATATAATCCGCGTTATTCAAAACAGACTCTTCACATTCGGGATGGGCTATGATCAGCGCTTTAGGGTTTTGGAATTTTAACTGAGTTATCTTCTTTTCACTGAAAGTCTCATGCACAATACAGGCACCCTGCCACAAAAGCATATCACGTCCGGATTTTTTCATAACATATCTTCCGAGATTTCTGTCAGGAGCAAACATGATCTTCTGATCCTTCGGTATCTGATCGACTATCTTAACTGCATTTGATGAAGTACAGATTATATCAGACATTGCTTTTACGTCTGCCGAACAGTTAATATAGCTTATAAGAATATGACCGGGATTCTGATCTTTGAATTTTTGAAGTAATGGCGCAGGGCAGCCTTCAGCCAGCGAACATCCGGCATCGAGATCCGGAAGAAGTACAAGCTTATGAGGATTCAGTATCTTAGCCGTCTCCGCCATAAAATGAACACCTGCAAATACAATCACATCTGCATCCGTATTGGCTGCCTGTTGTGAAAGCTGCAGACTGTCGCCTATAAAATCAGCAAGATCCTGAATTTCGGATTCCTGATAATAATGAGCCAATATTACGGCGTTCATTTCTTTCTTTAATTTTCTGATCCCGGCTTCGAGATCAAGCGAAAGATCAATTTGTCTGATTCCTTTTATATTAAGGGAAGTTTTTGATAATGTGTCAGTTGGGTTGCTCATAAATATTTGGGTTTTCAATAATGTTTAATGTAAAATAAAAAGAATAATTTGTTTTTGAAAGGTTAGAGAAATAACTTTACAAACAGTATTAAAACAGTTGTGTTCCACAAAGTCTATATATCTCAATGACTCTAAAAAAAGATGATTCGTCCCCGGCAGAGATACTTCTTTCCTGCAATCCAACAATCGGGAATAGTTTATAGAAGGACTTGCAAATTCTCCATACCATCCCGTAGGGATAAAATATCGGTTGCAAGGATATGAAAAATTTGTTCATCACGTAGGGATGTAATATTTTAATTTTGCTCCTGAAAACTTTCATTTATATCAGAATTATCCGAACCCATTCAATCCATCAACAAAGATCAGCTTCGATCTGCCCGTTAATAGTAAAGTAAAATTAACAATTTATGACATGCTTGGCAGAAAGGTGAAGTCAATGGTTAATTCACAGCTAACTACCGGAAGGCATGAGTATCAGTTCGAAGGAAGTAATTTCTCAAGCCGGATATATTTTTAGAGGATGGAAGCGGCTGATAATTCGGGTAAAAAGTTTGTGCAGACGAAGCGGATGGTGCAGGTGAAGTGAGTTAAGTGCGTTAAGTGAAAATATTGATAACTTACAATAAAACAGAAATAGCGTCCGGTGTTCAGGATGCCATTTTTATAACTACTAAAATCTATATTGCAATATACATACTCAATAATCAAATTACATAAACTAATTTCCCGCTTTGTACAGGAAAATCCTTACACGGTCTATTCTCATACTTTCTTTTGTCAGCTTTCTTACTGACATCTCAAGTGAAATGCTTTATCCCATTATGCCGATCTATCTTAAAAGCATTGGGTTTTCCGTAATACTGATCGGTGTACTCGAAGGACTGGCGGAAGCGACTGCCGGTCTGAGCAAAGGATATTTCGGAAAGATGTCCGATCTGTCGGGAAAGAGAGTTCCGTTTGTCAGAGCCGGTTATATGTTGAGTGCTATATCAAAACCAATGATGGGAATGTTCATTTATCCTGTCTGGATATTTTTTGCGAGGACTATTGACAGACTCGGAAAAGGCATCAGAACTTCAGCCCGAGATGCCATCCTGTCAGACGAAACCACACCCGGGCATAAAGCCAAGGTCTTCGGATTTCACAGGGGAATGGATACTCTCGGCGCTGTACTAGGTCCGGTATTTGCGCTGATTTATTTGAATTACTATCCCGAACAATACAGAATGCTTTTCTTTATTGCTTTCATCCCGGCAATATTCGGAGTAGTGTTTACTTTTATATTAAGAGATAAAAACAAAACTGACCACCGTTCTGTTTCAGATTCAGAAAAGAAAAATTTCTTTTCATTTTTATTATACTGGAAAGTCTCGGGAAATGAATATAAAAAACTTGTTGCGGGGTTATTTGCTTTTACGTTGCTTAACAGTTCGGACATATTTCTTCTGCTGATGGTAAAGAATCTCGGCTTCCCTGATGACAAAGTGATTTTCGTATATATATTTTATAATCTGGTATATGCTCTGTCGGCTTTTCCGATTGGAATACTCGCAGATAAGATCGGATTTAAGAATAATTATATAATTGGTCTGATACTTTTTGCAGTAGTTTACGGAAGCATGGCATTGGATCCGGGTATTGAGTTTTTATTCTTTATCTTTTTCCTCTACGGTTTGTATGCTTCATCCACAGAAGGCGTATCAAAAGCTTGGATCTCGAATATTTCAGAAAAGAAAGACACAGCAACTGCGCTTGGATTTTATTCGGGATTGAACAGTATATTTTCACTTATAGCAAGTTCGCTTGCAGGCTGGCTCTGGTACACATTTGATGCGAAAGTAATGTTTGTTTTTTCGGCAGTTGGTACGGTAGGTGTAATTATTTATTTTCTTCTGAATTTCAGAAAACGGATCTATTCATCGGTGTAATCATACTTCACTACATATTTTCTCCAGTCATCATCAGTAACTAATTTCAGGTCACATTTAATTCTGTGGAAGAAGTAATGGAAGTAAGCCCTGTTGAGTCTCCAGACATCTTTATTGGTAAACTTTTCAGCCAGAGAATTTAAATAAAATTTAAAAAGTGAAGGTATATGTGAAAACATGATCATCTTCATCAGTACCTTTTTAGAATTTTCGTTTTTTCTGAAGATCGTAAAGCTGTCACAGTTTCCCTGATTGGCAAATCTGTAATTCATATATTTCTGGGTCATTCTTGTGCGAGGGATGATATGATGTGTAACTGCGGCATCAGTATATGCGAAATTATAACCGGCATCAAGAACTTTAATATTCAGACCGGTTTCACCGTTACCTATGAGCTTTTGTTTTACAATATCAGGATTAAATCCGCCGCATTCAAAAAGCACATTTCTTAGGATCGCCTGATGACAGCTGTAT
>JAGPCH010000321.1 GCA_018058125.1 Ignavibacteria bacterium
AATAATCTGAGATTCTTAAAGAAAAGATTAAGACCGGGTGTCAGGCTGTGCAGTGTAGTCAAAGGGAATGCATATGGTCACGGGATATCGCAATTTGTTCAAATGGCTATGGATGAAGGAGTTGATTATTTTGCTTTATATTCTGCAGAAGAAGCATTTCTTTTGAAAAAACAATTATACAATATTCCTGATTTATTTATAATGGGTTCTGTAGATAATGCCGCTGTGGAGTGGGTTATTGAAAATAATATTGAATTTTCAGTTTTTGATTTTGACAGACTTGAGACAGCATTGGACTATTCAAAAAAATTAAATATTAAAGCTAAGATCCATCTTGAAATTGAAACAGGAATGCGAAGAACCGGTTTTTTACATACAGAATTTCCGAAATTATTTAAATGGTTAAGGAAGTATGGTGAACATATTATTTTACAGGGGATCTTTACACACTTTGCCGGGGCTGAAAGCAGAGCCAATCATTTCAGAGTTTCAAATCAGATAAATAATTTTGATTTAACTTTAAAAATGTTCGGGGAGGAAGGACTTAAATCAATTTATCAGCATTCATCATGTTCAGCAGCATTGTTAAATTATCCTGAAACACAGGGCAATATGGTCAGGATTGGAATATTGCAATATGGATACTGGCCGAATAAAGAGACTCATGTAAGATCTACCGGTGAAAAGACTAATCTACCGGACATGCTGAAAAGAATGATCAGATGGTCATCAAAAGTAATGGCAGTTAATGAAGTTAAGAAAGGATGTTTTATAGGATATGGTACGGCATATCTGGCAAATAAGAATATAAAACTGGCTGTTATTCCGGTCGGGTATTCACATGGTTTCAGCAGAAACTTAAGTAATATCGGTTCAGTGCTGATAAATGGTAAAATTGCAGGAGTAGTGGGAACAGTAAATATGAACAGTTTGTCGGTTGATGTTACAGGAATAGAAAATGTAAAGAAGGGAGATGAAGTGGTGCTGATTGGAAAGCAAAACGGAAGATCTATTACTGTTTCATCTTTCAGTGAGCAGAGTAGTCAGCTTAACTATGAATTACTAACAAGATTACATTTAAACATTCCAAGAATAATAGTAAAATAAAAATGGCAATATTAAATCTGAATTCGGGTAAACTAAAACATAATTATAAACATCTTGAAAAGCTTTTTTCAAGAAACAGAATTGAATGGGGAGTTGTAACAAAACTTTTATGCGGGAATAAATTGTATCTTAATGAGTTATTAAAACTGGGCGTAAAGCAAATGCATGATACAAGGATAAGTAATATGAAAACAATCAAATCTTTAAATCCTGAAATTCAAACAGTTTATATCAAACCTCCGGCAAAAAGAAGTATACATAATGTAATCAAATATGCTGATGTAAGTTTTAATACCGAATATTCTACAATTAAATTATTGAGTGAAGAAGCATGCATCCAGCAGAAATTTCATAAAATAATTATCATGATAGAGATGGGTGATCTAAGGGAAGGCATTATGGGTGATCAGCTTGCGGAGTTTTATAAAAATGTTTTTCTTCTTCCTAATATTGGAATAATCGGTATAGGGACCAACTTCAATTGTCTGAACGGTATTATGCCGAATCAGGAAAAACTTATTCAGTTAAGTTTGTATAAAAAACTTATTGAAGTGATTTTTCACAGAAAAATTCCCTGGATATCAGGAGGAACAAGCGTTACGCTTCCTCTTTTAATTGATAAGAAAATTCCGAAAGATATAAATCATTTCAGGATCGGGGAAGCATTATATTTTGGGAATAATCTTTTTACCGGAAGACCATTTAAAGGAATGGAAACTGATGTGTTTAAATTATATGCGGAAATTATTGAACTCAATATAAAACCTGTTTTACCATCAGGTGATCAGATAGAAAATGTGGCTGGACGTATTCCGGAATTTGATCCTGAAGATGAAGGGAAATCATCATTCAGAGGTATTCTTGATATTGGATTGCTTGACATAAATCCGGATTATTTAATTCCGGAGGATGATTCTGTTAGGATAATTGAAGCTAGTTCCGATATGCTCGTAGTGGATCTGGGAAATAATGAAAAAAGATATAAAACAGGTGATGTCATTTCGTTTGATCTGAAATATATGGGAGTTCTTGGGTTAATGAATTCCAATTATATCGAAAAGATTGTAAGTTAAACAAATTTATATTTTATATTCAAATTCTCGTTTACTGTGCTTTCCTATTCTTTTCCATTCTTCAAGTTAATCATTTATATAAAAAGTGTATATAATCGACATAAATTCTTCAGGTGTAGAAATATTACACTTTTGAAAATAAATTTCATCGAATTTCTTGAGTTTTGATTGTTTAATAAAATATTAAAAGGTATAAAAATTGCAGTATATTTATAACTCTTATATTGAAAAACGACCTTAATCAATTATTAAAAATTATCAAAATGAAAAAACTATTCTTTATAATTATTTTTATTATACAATTCTTTACAATAAATTCATTTAGTCAATATAGTAATAAAACCGGTGCAGATTTATGTTCTGAAAAAAGATTAAACGGTAACAACGCTATACAGCTAACCGGCAATGATTCTCCAAATACACCAAAACATTCATTTGATGTACAGAATTATAAACTTGATCTGGATATATATAATTGTTTTATCTCTCCATACACCAAATCATTTTCAGCTTCAAATGAAGTTACACTGAAAATAGATACTGCATTAAATTTAATTTCACTCAATGCAAAAAATACTTCGCTGGTAATTGATTCTGTCAGACTAGGATCACTTTCACTGACATTCACTCACACAGGAGATATTTTAAATATAAATCTTGACAGACTGTATACTCCGGGTGAGACAATTATTTTTAAAATTTATTACAGACATAATAATGTTACAGATAATGGATTCTATGCTGGAAGTGGAATGGTTTTTACGGATTGCGAACCTGAAGGCGCACGCAACTGGTTTCCGTGCTGGGATAAACCTTCGGACAAGGCAACTCTTGATCTGACAGCTAGAGTTCCGACTAATGTTTTGCTGGGTTCAAACGGAAGACTTGCTGACTCTGTTGTATCAGGTGGAGCGATCTATTATCACTGGATCAGCAGAGATCCTGTTTCGACTTATCTTATGACAATGATCGGAAAAGTAAATTATAATCTTGATGTGATCTACTGGAGAAAATTATCAAATCCGAATGACAGTATCCCTATCAGATTTTACTGGAATACCGGTGAGTCTGGTGTTGCAAATATTAAATCAAAAATGCCGTCAATGATGACCAGGTTTTCTCAGATCTTCTGCGAACATCCTTTTGAAAAAAATGGTTTTGCAACTGCTAATAATCTTTTCTCATGGGG
>JAGPCH010000322.1 GCA_018058125.1 Ignavibacteria bacterium
TCGCCTAGCGTGAGGTCAACTATTCCAACTGTTCTGCCGGAATTTACAAGGCTGAGTATTGTACCGCCGCAGTTTAGTTCGGCGTCATCAGGATGTGCGGCAAAGAACATTGCGTCTGTCTTTGCTGTTTCAGTATTTGGTTTGTGTTTTTTGATTTGCAAATATAATCATTTGGATTATTGATTAAAATTTAATTCCTGCCCTTTTTTCGCCTCAAAGCCTCTAAGACTCTAAGATTTTTTTACCACAAATATAAAATTTGAGATTCTCTTTGGTATGCATCTTTGGAAAAATGATTTTCCATTTCTTATTAACCCATGGGAAATCTATTAATGCATTTTATGCTCTTTCCTAATCTCCTGACCGGGAACGTGCTTGGTGTGAAGCTTTGCTTAAGTTCTTATATGAAAGACCAAAAAATACTTAGTGACTTTGCTCCGCCGCGGCGGGCAGACTGTCCGAAAACGAAACCATTATGCCTGCCTCAAAGACTCGAAGGCTCAAAGAAGAGCATTTTGGAGGTTTTTATCTTGGAGTCTTCGAGACTTCGAGGCAAACCGAACGTTTTCGGACAGGCTGGGATTCGTGGTGTATATAACTTCTTAGAGTTTTAAAGTCTTAGAGCCTTTGAGGTAAAGCAAGTTCTTTTGATTTTTTCAGCAGCCATTTCTGATAAATAAAAAATTTTTCTCCGGAGAGTTCTTTATAGAGGTTTTTTGAAAGATATATCCTGGTGGTCGCAGTAGCTTTTAATTTTCTGAAGTAATCAAAAAACTTTACAAAGTTTTCTTTGAGTTCATCAGAAATTTCAATTCTTCTTTTAAGATATTTCTTAGCTGTTTCCAGTACACGGTCAATGGATTCGAAATCTTTCTTTTCATAAAAATTCTGAAGCAGCAGCACTTTATGAGACAGATAAAAATAATGATCGAGGTTATCGACTTTGATCAGATGCATTAAAGAAGAATCAAAATCATTCAGTTCAAAAGACACTCTCGCTTTTGCAAGATTCAATCCTGACTCTCTGTAGTCTTCATTAAGATATTTACCGTATTTCCCTATAAATTCCTCTGCCCATTCAATTTCACCGAGCAATGCCGAGTGCTCGACGACCGAATAAAAATATCCGCCCTGAATGAATTCACCAAAGAGCGTGAGCTCATTTTCATCCATGACCTTATTTATAAAATAAATTTCCTTAAGAAATTTTTCATTTCCTGTAATGAATTTTTTGACAGCATAGTCAAAAAGATTTATCAGAATGTGCCGTAATAAATTAATGGAATATTTATCCCTGTCATTATGCAATCTGTCTTTAATCTCAAAATAGAATTTTTCTTTTGCAGGGTCGAGTTTTATGAGTATGATCAGAAAGAAGATATAGACAATATGATTTTCCTTTTTAACCTTATTCTTGTTTTTTGTAAGGTATTCAAGGATCTCATCAAACATCCAGATCTCTTTTTTAGCATCTTTGATAAATCCTTCCTTGAAATTTGATATTATGCTTACGCTTGTGATATTTGTCATTATAAAAAACATTCTGAGATCTTCGAACATTTTTTTCAGGTCAACTTCAAATTCATCGATATTCTCATCACCGAGATAGCTCAGCTTCTGGAAATAATAATGTGTCCGGTTAAAATAAAAACTAAGTCCTTTATTGAACTCACTGTCAAAACTTCTTCTGATCTCTTTGGATAATGTTTCGAATAGTTTCGGGACGTTCCTTGTTCTGTATATGTCAAGAAGCAGATTTTTCTGATAATAAGAATCTTTCTCATAGAACTAATACATCAGATATTTATCTATCAGTTTGGACAACCCTGATGTAAGTTTCCAGTATTTTGTTTCATTGAATTTTTCTTCACCAAAAACATACCTGTATATTTCTTCCTTTGATAAACTTCCTTTCATAGCAGCATCATAGTTGAGTTTCAAAAAGTCATAAAGAGAAATAACTGTTGAATCCTTATTAAATACAGGTGATAAAATAAAATCCTGCAGCTCATCAAATTCATCTTTTGAGATGCTCCTAAGCAGAATATACAATTTGATTTTTTTCATATTAGTGTAACAGGCAAAGCAGGTTATTGAATTTTTTCCTTTCGGCTAAAAGCAAATTACTCAAAATTAACTCAATTTTAAAGAATTAATTAATTAATTGTTTACAAAGATGAGTTTAAATACAAGCAGGTTAACACAGGTTTTTCTTTTTGTAATTCAGTTGATTTAATATAAATTTGTAACGAAATCAAAAATTAAAAACACGAAAGGAAAAACATGTCAGTAAAAAATTTATTAGCAATATTAATTCTGCCATTTATCTTTTTAACCGGCTGCAGCGAAGATGATACAACCATTAATTCACCCGCGCCGCAAAACGGGACTCTGAATCTCAGTCTTACAGGACTTGAAGATCTTGGATCTGCAGCTGTGTATGAAGGATGGGTCATGGTAAACGGAAGTCCTCTAAGCACTGGAACATTTTCTATCAATGCAAGCGGTCAGTTATCTAAAAGTTCATTTGATATTAATTCAGATTATCTGAATAATTCGCCGGCTTTCATATTAACAATCCAACCAAATCCTGATCCGTCAGCAGATCCGAGTGAAAATAAAATCCTAGCAGGAGATTTTTCAGGAAATACCGCAGATCTTACTATTAACCATTCAATTGCTCTCGGTACAGATTTTTCATCAGCGACTGGTAAGTATGTATTGGCAACTCCGACAGACGGTGAAAACAATAACGAACTCAGCGGTGTATGGTTCATTAATTTACCTGCGCCACCAACCTCAGCATTAAATCTTCCGACATTACCATCGGGCTGGGAATATGAAGGATGGGTTGTAGTATCCGGAGCAAGCGGTCCATTGAGTACAGGAAAATTCACAACCTCATCAGGATCTGATATGTCAGCTCCATACAGCGGTACAATGCCCGGACCTCCATTCCCGGGAGAAGATCTTGTTGCGAATGCTCCGGCAGGATTTACATTTCCTACAAACCTGCAAAGCGGTACAATTGTAATTTCGGTCGAACCTATACCTGATAACAGCGCAGCGCCGTTTGCATTGAAACCACTGGTCGGAGGAGTTCCTTCCGATGCAATGGATCACGTAAATTATGATCTTACTAATCAGTCAATTTCTAATAATCCTGTTGGGACAGCGAGCAGATAAAGTATTGTGTATTGTGTAGTGTGTATTGTGTAGTGTGTGTTGTGTTGTGTAGTGTGTGTTGTGTAGTGTGTGTTGTGTAGTGTGTGTTGTGTAGTGTGTGTTGTGTGTTGAGTAAATCAGCCGGGAGAAGTAAATTTCCCGGCTTCTATAATTAGTTTAATATTTTCCGGTAGTAAAAA
>JAGPCH010000323.1 GCA_018058125.1 Ignavibacteria bacterium
TCATTCTTTCGGTTGAAATTTCCATTTAATTTTTTATGTAAAAGTCTAAAAAAAGCCTGAATAAAGATTGAAAACTGCAGACAGAATAGCAGTACAATGACTACAATGGAAACTTCTGCAAAAACAGATATGGAATTATCTGAACTCTCCGGTTCATTGATCAAACCTCCGTTTAAAATTTCACTTTCCGGAGTTTTTCCAAATTGGTAAATAAATCCTTTATCCGGAAAAAGAATGATAAATAATGACAGAAAGACAAATACAGTTAATGCAATTTTATTTCTGTTAATCATATGAAATTTGTATAATTAATAAATTTATTTTTTTCACAGAGATCCCCACTAATAAAATACTTTCGGGTTTTTCTGGTATGAATAAAATATTTTTAAATTTGTGAAAAACCTAAAGCCGTAAATTCAGATAAGGTTTGCACCCGACATCCGATTCACAATAAAGATTTTTTTCTGAAATTAGATATCCGGTTTTATTTCGGATAATAATTTTCAGCAACTACGGTTTTAATTATGAAAGTATGAATTAACAGACAGGAATATCTTTCATAAATGTTTCCCTTTTAATATTTCAAAGATTAGAACAATAAGTGGATTAATATAAGATAATATTATTTAAAATAACATTAAAAAAAAACATGACATCACTTTTAATCCTGTCCGGTAATTTTAAAATTTTGATTAACAATAGTAGATTCTGGATTAAAACTAATTCGTTTTAAACGTATAATGTTAAACTTTAAAAAAATATTATTATCAGAATTCAATGATCGATAAGATAATCAACTCAATACCTGTTCATAAGAAAGGTTTGATCTATATAAGCATGGCAGCTCTTCTCTGGAGCTCCGGCGGATTATTCATAAGGATCCTTACTTTAGATGCGTTTCAGATCTCCTTTTACCGTTCATTAATTGCAGCAATTACAATCATCGTAATAACTTCCACACGAAAGCAAAAATTATCATTTCAGTTTGATCTGATATCAGTTTTATGCAGTTTAAGTTATTCACTTATACTCATACTTTTCGTAGTGGCAGCCAAACTCACAACTATTGCCAATGCCATTTTCCTTCAATTCACAGCTCCTATATATCTGCTTTTTCTCGAACCTGTTTTCCTTAGGACAAAATTTGAAAAGAAGAATCTGATTGCTTTGATTTTTTGCCTTGCAGGAATGGTGCTTTTCTTTTTTGGTAAACTTGAATTATCTGGATATCTCGGAAATATTATAGCTATCGGTTCGGGTATTTGTTTTGCGCTCTTTACGCTTTTTTTAAAATGGAAGAGACAGCTTCATAACCGTGATGAAACACTTGTTTACATTTTAGTCGGAAACTTTCTTGTTTGTCTGTTCTGCCTACCGCTGATCTGGAATAATTTTTCTTTTGATCTTACACAGGGTTTTGTTCTGTTATATATGGGAATATTTCAGATCGGCATAAGTTATATCATTTTCAATGAAGGAGTAAAATACATTTCCGCAACTGAATCCATGATCATTGCAATGCTTGAAGCTATACTCAGTCCGATATGGGTTTTTATTGGTGTAGGTGAAGCACCGAGTGTGTATGCAATAATTGGTTCTGTGATCATATTACTTACTATTGTCTGGAGAAATCTTGTGTTAAAACCCGGGGAGAAACTGGAGATGGTGGATTAAAAGAAATCATATCCTTAGATATTACAGCAATTTCATTTAATCAAAAAACAGAAAGTATATCAGCCCGCCGAGTGCAAGCTGCATTAGAATAATCGAAACCGTAAATACAGTATCATCATTGTTGGCATTGTCAAGAAAAGTAGTATTGCCGGTTCTTAGATAATTATCATATTCAATATTTGCCGATTGCTTGTAATTAATCGCAAATATCCCGCTGCCTACAGTCAGCAAAGCAGTTCCGAAGATAGGGAGCAAAGGTCTTTTGGTTTTAAACTGTGTTGAGCGGTCTTTATATACAAGATCATTGACAGTTTCTGAACCTTTAGGAAGAAGCTCAAGATTCAATCCTGTTTTAAAATCATAATTGCTAAGATCAAATACTTTATCCCTATAATCCTTTTTGTTAAAATTCAAAAATCCTTTCAGCATTTTATCACTGTAGAACCGAAGCGGTGTTTCACCCAGCAGCGAATCATTATTAAAGACTTTTACATTGAAAGGAGTTGTACTTATAAAATAAAAATAACTGAATTCATAATTCAGCAGAGTATCTGCACTGACGAATATTTCCTTATTGATCGCATAATTACTCCACTCTTTTAATGAAATAGGATTTATTATTTTCAGATCATAAGTTCCTTCTTTTACCTTATAAGTATCCAGTGGCGTTCTTCCTATAAACACTGTATCCAAAAAAACTTCAGCGTTTTCTACATTCGTTTTTACTGATATTGAATAATATTTTACTGAATCAATTTCAAGGCTGTCCGATTCAAAAGAAGAGAGCGAATCACTCATTTCCTTTTCCGAATTCTCAGCAGCAAATGAAGAATCGGTCTGTGAAAATGTTTTTTCAGGGTTAAGAAATAATATCATGCATAAAACAATATTCAGCAATAAGTACTTCATCTCGGTTTTGGTTTAAATTTTTCTTCAGGCATTTCCTTATCCGAAAAACAGTAAACATATTTCTGATCACTTGCTGTAAAGATAAAATTTTTCCAGATCACTGCGCTTGTTCTGATTCTTCCCTCGCACTGATACTTCCATAATTCCCTGCCGTCAGACGCATTCAGGCAGTAAAAAAATGTATCATATGATCCTACATAAACTTTATTGTTTTGTATCAGAGGGGAAGCAGTTACAACTCCTTTAGTTGTATAAGTCCAGATACTGTCACCCGTATATTTGTTAAGAGAATAGATATTACCGTTTATTGCTGAAATTATAACTGTACTGTCATAAAATGTAGGTGAAGAAAGAATTTTCGTGTTAAGGTTTTTTTTCCAGATCAGATTACCTGTCGTATCAAGACAATAGAAATGCATATCATCAGATCCGAAATAAATTTTTTCTTCACTAACGGCAGCATCACAATTTATTGAATTACCTGTTGCAAAACTCCACATCTCTTTTCCGGACTTAAGATCAAATGCATACATATTATAATCAGAATTACCGGCAAGGATAATATTTCCTGTAATTGCAGGACTGGTATAAAATGATCCATATCTTTTTTTCTTGTCAGCATATCTGGTAGTCCAGTTGAATCGACCCGTAATACTGTTAAGATTATAAACAACACCATCCACTGCGCAGAAAATAACATTGTCGCCATCGGGAACGGGAGAAGATTCAACCCAACCAATTTTTTTTTCCCATTTAACCATTCCGGTCACGAGATTATAAT
>JAGPCH010000324.1 GCA_018058125.1 Ignavibacteria bacterium
AAGTTCCGTCATTTCTGTGTGTAATTAATTCACCTCTCCATCCCGAACTGAAAGTGTATTTCAGAATATCTTCTTTTAATGTTTTCGATATTATCTTATTATTGAGAATGGGAATTTCCCTTCCGAGGAGTTCATTTTCATTGTATCCGTATGTATCTTCAAACGCCTTATTTATATAAATGGTATTTATCTCAAGGTCAGTGATAAACACACAGTCTTTTATGCTCCGTATTGCATGAGCAAATAATTTTATTTTATTCTGGACTTTTTCTTTTGCTGAGATTTCCGTCAACAGCTTTGATAATGTTTCTGAGAGTTCATTTGTTTTTTCCTTTACCCTGTCTTCAAGCTGAAGATTTGAAATTCTGAGATTTTCTTCCGCGCGTTTTCTTTCTATGAAATTTCCAAATTGTCTTGAAGCAGATTCCAGAACTTCCAGCAAATCCTTTTTCTCTTCTATGCTTTTATTATTAAAACATTCTATGATTGCAATTACATTTTTCCCGCTATAAACCGGTATTCCCATGCCTGATATCCATCCCATTTTTAAAGCCTCTTCCTTACCTGCAAAATCCGGATCATTGTTTATGTCTTTGCTCCATTTTGATTTACCTTTATGATAGAACTTATCCGGATATCCGAAATATTTTGAACCGGCTTCGGATGATCTGTTAAAATTCATATATTCATCCATGTTGATTTCTTTGTCACTCCAGAATGACTCCGGTTTTGTGAATTCATTTTTTTCATTTGCCAGCCATAGCATTCCGAAATTCCATTCTATTCCTTTGCAGATATTAGTTAGCAATTTTTTTGAAGCTTCTTCCACTGTTTCAGATTCTTCCAGAATTTGAGATACTTCATATTGTATTTTCAAAAACCTTTCATTCCTTTCCCTTACCTTTATTTCCTCTGTCAGTTTAAGATTTGACTCCTCCAGTTCAAGTGTCCTTTCCTTAACATTGTCTTCCAGCTCTTCAAAGGACTTTAAAAGCAAATCTTCGGCTCTTTTTTTATGTTTTATCAGATTTTCAAATATGTATAAAGATAAAGCTATCACTAAGAATGAAAATAAACTTGTAACTATTATGAACAGCTGAACCGATGAATTTGACTCTTCTGCTTCCGACTTAAGATCAGACATTAAATTCATTCCAATGGATTTAAGATCCTGAATTGTGATATTTATTTCTTTTAAAATCCCGGTTTTCTTTTTAATGATCTCAACTTGATTCTCATCATTCACATAATCTCTTATGTCGTTTATTTGAATATTTAAAAGTATCAAAGAATCAAGATAAACGAGTTTGTTTTCATAATCCGAATCATAAATTGCCATAATCTTCAATTCATTCATTAGGGAGAGAGTGATGATGTTAAGCGAATCATATTCTGTTAAATAAGCGCTGTCTCCTGAATCTCCGTAACGCAAATTTAATAACTGATGATTAACAGCGTTTATATATGTAAGGTTTAATCTTTTAATTACTTCATTTGTGTGAGTGATCAGATCATATTCTTCCTTGTAACGCTCGATATTTTTATAAGTGAATAAACTTAAAACAAAAATGCATAATAAGAATATTATAAAAGCCGCAGGAATGAATTTTTCAAGAGGTAATTTTTCCTGAAGGTACATTGCTTTATCGGAAAATTTTTTTCTATTCTTCTGGATCATATTGTTCAAAATTTTCTGACAATAATTGTCAGTATTGTCATTTATTCAAAATATAAATTTACAATAAAATAGCTTTAAATAACCTTAAAATCATTATTTTTTATTGGCATTGAAAATGTAAACATACCATTCAAACGACTCTACAAAAATTTAAAATTTCAAATTAACTAAAAAGGAGAAAAAATGGAAACGCTAAAAAAAAGTATTTTAATTATGGTACTGCTTACATTTTTCAGTGCCTTTGCTTATTCACAAAACTATCAGAGATCTTATAAATCCAATGAGTATCCGCAATGGTACATGTCCGGAATGGGAGGTATATCTTTTCCTATAGGAAATTTCGGTGAGAATTATAAGAGCGGTCCTACTTTTGGAGTGGAACTTAATATGAAAGTAAATAAAGAAGTAGGATTTTTCGGAAAAGTCGGATATTCAATCTATCCGAATAAATCATCTTCAAGCGCTCCTGACGGTAAATATTTAGAATATACCGTTGGACCCAGATATTCTTTTAATGCTAAAAACCTTAAGTCATCGTTATTTCTAGAAGCCGGTGTGGGCGGATATTCATTTATCCAGGATTCTTATTCTTTAAACGGTGCGGAAGTAGCAGAATACACATCCACGGATTTCGGTATGAATGCAGGATTTGGCGGAATATTGAATTTAGGAACAAATGTTGATCTGTTGTTTAAAGCAAAGTATCACAATATCCTGACAGATAACGGGTCTACAAGTTTCATAGAGCCGGTATTAGGATTAGATGTTAATTTTTAAAGATCCAAACAAATTCAGAATTATTTTAAACAAACTATAATCATAAAATAAAAAACAAAGGAGTAAAAAATGTTTAAAGAAGAAAGAAATGCAAACAGCTTCATAGGAGGGCTTATAACAGGAGGAGTCGTAGGAGGATTAGTAGGTCTCCTGTTTGCCCCTAAAAGCGGACGAGAGTTCAGAAAAGATATTTCGGATAAGAGCGGTGAAATTCTTGATGACACCAACAGATTGATTGAAGATGCAAAAGATAAAGCTGCAGTAATTGTATCCGAAGCAATGAAAAAAGCCGAATGTATTCTTGAAGACGGAAGAAAAAAACTTGAAACAATAAGCGACGGCGCTGAAAATCTAATTAACGAAGGCAAAGATAAAATTGAAAACGAAGTATCAACGGTAAAAGAAGCTGTCAAATCAGGAGTAGCATCATATAAAGATGAGAGAAACAAATTGAAACAGGATTCAAAAGATTACTCCGGCAAAAATAAATACTGAACATAAAATTAAATTTATAAGAAAATGGATTCAACTTCCTTAAATACTATAATGAACATTACTCAGATTGTGTTATATCTGTCGCTTATAATACTGGCGGTTTATCTGATCATTTTTCTGAAAAAATTTCTTAAATCGATAACTAAGATTGAAAATGAAGTAGTGGAAATATCAGATCAGCTTTCACCGGTAATTTCGGATCTGAAATATGTAACCGAAGATATCAAGATACTGGTCGATACCTCCAGACTTCAAATGGAGAAAATAGTGAATCTTTCTGAATCCTATGTTGAAAAGGGAAGAAAGTTGCTGAATCTCATAAACAAAGCGCAACATTCAGGACAGGGAATTATTTTTAATGCTTCAAATATGCTATGCGCCATTAATAAAGGTTTCAATACTTTTAAAAA
>JAGPCH010000325.1 GCA_018058125.1 Ignavibacteria bacterium
AAGAAATTTTTAAGATTTTTCTTCCTCGCTTTGTTTTGTTGCTTTTTTTACCAGTTCCGATACTTTTGGTATTACTATTCCGTCAACATCCGGCTTAATGTGTGATTTGCTGAATTCACTTCTGTATACCTGAGTAAACTCCGCTCCAAAAAATAAAATTATTCCCGAATAATATATCCATACAAAAAGAACTACAACCGATGCAGCTGCGCCATAAGTGGAAGTGTACGAACTGTTTCCCAGATAAAATCCGATCAAGTATTTCCCGATAGAGAAAAGCAAAGAAGTGATCACAGCTCCAAACCATACATACTTCCATGAAATTAATACATCAGGTAAATATTTGAATATCATTGCAAATAATAAGGTTATTACAACAAAAGAAGTAATAAAATTAATGATCTCCGTCATAGGCAGAAAATCTTTAATATTGTCGTTTATAAAATTTGATAATAAATTGATGAGTGAATTTATAAGCAGTGATATCATTAATAAAAATCCTGTAACTATAACCATTGAAAAAGAGATCAGCCGGTTTTTAATGAATCCCCAGATTCCTCTTCCGGGTTTTGACTCTACTCCCCAGATTATATTAAGAGATTCCTGCAGCTCGATAAATACTGCAACTGAACCGAGTATAAGCAAAATAATACTTAAAATTCCCGCGAAAATTCCCGTAGAAACATTTGAAGCTCCTTTGATTATTATCTGTATCATATCAGCGCTGTCTTTTCCTATTAAATATGTTATCTGATTTGAAATTTCACCTCTTGCCGCTTCTTCTCCAAAAATTAGTCCTGCAATTGATATTACTATTATCAATAATGGACCAAAAGAAAAAGCAGTATAATAAGAAAGAGCTGCTGCCATTTTTAATCCCTTGTCATCAATGAAGTGATCAAAGGTCCTGACCAGCAAGCTCCATATTTTCTTCAGAGTCAATTTTTCATTTTCTGTTGCAGTTTTCAGATCCAAGGTTTATTCAATTTATTGTAATATAAGGCTTTACGGAAACTTAAAGAGGTACTTTCTTTTTTCCACCGCCTTGATCAGTCTCAGGGCAATCTTTGTCTGAACTCACTTTATTTGATTCGGAGTCTTTTGAATCTTTTGAGCTTTCTGAGTCTTTAAATTTTATTTCAGATTTTTTTTTCGGAATTTTCTCTCCGGTATTTTTCTCGGGAGTTTTATTCTGATCAATGTTTAATCTTTCCGTTTCATGCTCGGTCTCTTCTTCAATTATTACATAATCCTTCGGTCTTGATTTTCCGGGATCAATGTTTAATGCTCTCATATTAGCTTCAAGATCGAGATCCATTTCGTGAGGCATTTTTATTTCTATTATTTTCCGGTTTGACATTTCTATATCTCCTTTTTTAATTAAGTTTTTTTAAAATAATATTATTGGATTGAGGGTTGATTAAGATATTACTCATTTTTCAGACGGTTCAAAATTTCCTTCATCTGTTTTATCTCTTCTACCTGAGCTTTAATGATTTCTTCGGATAATCTTTTAACTTCAGCATCTTTAATATCAGCGTTTTTACTTGTAAGGATTGCCGAAGAGTGATGAGGGATCATTGCTTTCATGTACTGCTCATCTCCGATAGGGATCTGATTCCTCAAAAAAATAAGTGAAATTATAAAAATCAGGATATTAGAAGATATGATGATCATATTCTTTTTTTTATTCGGATACATTTTGGGCATCAGCAGGATCATCATCACTGCCATGGGAGTTGTCATAAGAAATGCCATGTAAGTTCTCGTCAGACTTAAATAAATATGATCATTCTCTTCAACGTTAAAGAACATTACGCTGTACATTATCAGAAAAGATAAAGTCAGCATAAGGTATAGTTTTTTATAATTACCGCTATTCATTGTTTTAATTTAATTTTAAGTACATCCATCTTACTTAGCTCATACTGCATTCAATAAACTTTCCTTTAAATTATTATTATCATCTATACTATTATTGTTATTGTGATTATTATTCAGTTGCAGCTTTTGATTTATATCCATCATTTTGTAAAGTGATGCAAGCCAGCTTAATGTTGACTCTGCGCCCTGATTGTCATTCACTTTTGTAGAGGTTAATCCGTCAAAACAAGCACCCGTAGTAAAATCTATTACCGGTTCATGACGGTCATTATTTCCGAGAAACCAGCTGAATGAAGTGCCTATGTTATTTATCCAGTTACTGTTATATGTTGCTTTATAAGCTTCATAGCATGCATCTATCAGACAGGGGATCTCGACCGGCTGCTGATCATATTTTGATCTGGATTTTCCTTTTTGATACCAGCCGTCGTTTCCAATTAAAGAAATACAATTCTTTTCTTTATCATACAAGATCTCATACAGCCATTCGAGTGATTCAAGTCCGGAAGACAAATATTCTTTTTTATTGAGATAATTCCCTGCCGATATCAAAGCCTGAGGAAGTCTTGCATTTACATAAGTGAGACTGTCTTCATACCATAGCCAGTCTTCTGTTTTTGTATTTACATAATATTCAAATAAGCGATGCGAAAGTTTGTTCAGGATCTTCTTAATTTCACTTGCACCTGAAAATTTATGCAAATATGATATACAACCTATGATAATATATGCAATGGCTCTCGGAGATTTGAAATATTTCATCTTTCTGATACTGCTGTCAAAAAGATGTTTCACAAGCCCCAGGATGGAATTGGATTTGACATTTCTTACCAGTTCTCCAAGTACAAATATTACTCTTCCGTTGCAGTCTTCAGAGCCTACTTTTTCAAGCCATTTTCTTTCATATGACATAAAATTCCTGAACAGCATTTCTTCTTCATTGTATGAGTTATATACAAACTGCAGGTATTTGTTAATATAAGGATCAATGTCTTTATCTCTGAAATACATATCATGCATCATACTTATCATTAATGCTCTTACATTATCGTCCGTGCAGTAACCGAATCTGGGATTAGGGATTGAATATGTAGCATGCTGAAATATACCGGTCGAATCAGTAAGATTTTTAAGATGAGTCAGATTTACTTCGGGAAGTACCGGTAAAACATTATTCAGCGAAGTAAGTATTGGCATTGGTTTAGAAGCTTTAAATTTTTCGGCAGCCTGCTGAAAAACTTTTGTATAAAGTCTTCCGACATTTTTCCATATCAAATTTCTTCCTGCATCATATGCGTTTTTTCTTAAACGGTTTCTCTTGTTTTCATCGAGAAGTAAGCCGGTAATTGCTTCACCCATTAATTCAGGATTGTTGAAATCAACAAGAATCCCTTTTTCATTCTGAAGCAGCTCCTCTGCATGCCAGTAAGGAGTCGAAACTATTGCCTTTCCGCATGCAAGCGCATATGTAAGAG
>JAGPCH010000326.1 GCA_018058125.1 Ignavibacteria bacterium
TTAAAAAAAGAAATTAAGAAATTAAAAAATACTGAAGTAGTTTTAAAAAAACATCAGCCATCATTTGGGGCGGTTCTTTTAGCATCAAAGGCATAAGTTTTGAATAAAAAAAATAATTTGAAAAAAGCAGATTTAGTTTTAATACTGGACTTCGGTTCGCAATACACTCAGATAATTGCACGAAGGACCCGGGAGCTCAAGGTTTATTCAGAGATACAGCCATTCAGCATCAATCTTAAAAAATACATTAAAGATAAAAGCAAGGATCATAATGTCAGAGGAGTTATACTTTCCGGAGGACCTGCAAGTGTGCTTGATAAGAGTTCACCGAAAATTAAAAAAGCTGACCTTGAACTTCTGACAAAAAGCAAAATCCCTGTGCTTGGGATATGCTATGGTATGCAATTGATCTGCCAATTGCTGAAAGGAAAACTTCACGCTTCATTGCAGAGAGAGTACGGTCATACAAAGATATACAGGTTCAGGGATACTGAGCTGTTCAAAGGTACGGGAAATGATCTGAATGTCTGGATGAGTCACGGCGATTCGATAGATGCCATTCCGGATAAATTCAGTTCATCGTCCAAGAGTCTGTCTGGCGTGATCTGCAGCATGGAAAATGAGAAATCGGGAATTTACGGACTGCAGTTTCATCCTGAGGTTCATCACACGGAATCCGGAAGAAATATACTGTATAATTTTCTGTTTGGTATCTGCAAAGTTAAAAATTTATTTGAGCCTGAATCTTTTATTGAATCCAAAATCGATGAGATAAATAAGACAGCGGGAAAGAATATTGTGATCTGCGGATTAAGCGGCGGTGTCGATTCATCAGTGGCGGCAATACTTGTTCATAAAGCCATCGGAAACAATCTTATCTGCATTCACATTGACAATGGTTTAATGCGGAAGAATGAAAGCCGGAAAGTCGTTGACCTTTTTGAAAAGCATTATAAGATCAATCTGAGATACATTAATGCTTCGGAGATATTTCTTAAGCGTCTCGAGAAAGTAATAGACCCGGAGAAAAAACGGAAGATTATCGGCAAGACTTTTATTGATGTATTCGACAAGGAAGCCAGGAAAATTAAGAATGTGAAATTCCTCGTGCAGGGAACGCTCTATCCGGATGTGATCGAATCAGTTTCACACAAAGGTCCTTCGGTTACGATAAAATCACACCATAATGTCGGCGGACTTCCGGAGAAAATGAAACTGAAACTGATCGAACCATTCAGGGAATTGTTTAAAGATGAGGTAAGGGAAATCGGTGAAAAGCTTGGTCTTCCAAAGAGTCTGATCTACAGACATCCTTTCCCCGGACCCGGACTTGCAATCAGGGTTTTAAGTGACATCACCAAAGAGAAACTGGAAATACTCAGAGAAGTTGATGATATTTATATAAATGCGTTAAAAAAGAATGATCTTTATGACAAGATATGGCAGGCATTTTCTGTGCTATTGCCGGTGCAGACAGTGGGCGTAATGGGTGATGAAAGGAGCTATGAGAATGTAGTTGGGCTTCGGGCAGTTACTTCCACAGACGGCATGACAGCGGATTTTTATCATTTTGATAAGAATTTTTTATCCGAAGTTTCAAATAAAATTATAAATTCGGTGAAAGGTGTTAACAGAGTGGTGTATGATATTAGCTCAAAACCACCTGCGACGATAGAGTGGGAGTAGTTTTATTGATAATTGATAATTGATAATTGGTACGTTATACTTAATACTTAATACCTAATACTAAATAAAACATGAGATTAAAATTATTAAGCACGGCAATATTGCTGGTAATGTTGTTGTCCGGCAATAATCAGACAATAGGGCAAACACGTATCGGTGTTATACTTCCATTGATGGAAAGTTCGGAAAATCCCGAAGACAAAGTTTTGGGTAAGGAAATTTTAAAAGGAATAACTGATGCTCTGGATGAATTTAATGCTTCAGATTCCGTGAACAATATCATTATCAAAACAGAGGACACCAAAAGGGATCCGGGCAGAGTACTTGAGCTGATAAATGATATGGGAAGTGATACAAATATAAAAGCTATAATCGGACCGGTCTTCAGCAGTGAGATCAGCGATAATGCAGGTGCGCCGGGTTTTCATAAGATCCCTTTGATTACGCCTACTGCAACTCAGAACTTTCTTGCAGAGAAAAATGAATACATAATCCAGTTAAATCCTACCTATGAAACCAGAGGAAAATTAATGGGAAGGTATGCTACAAAAGAACTGAAACTGAACAATTTTATTATTCTTTCAGAAGAGACCTATGGAATTAAATATGCAGGCGCGTTTACATCTGAAGTCCTGAAAGCAAGAGGAAATGTCATAGCCACACATTATTTCAGGATAGATGATACAGATCTTGACTCTGTTATGAATGAACTGAAGACAAGCATGTTCTCAAAAGAGAAATTTATCGACTTCAGCAAGCAGGACCCCGGGCAGTTAGAAAAGTTAAAGGAGTTGAATTTTGTTTTTTCCAATGCAGATTCATTAGTAAATGCAGGATCAATTGTCAGCATATATAAAATTTTCGGAAACAGAGCAGACAGGGTTGTTGATTCGGCAGGAGTAAGAACAATCACTATTTCATATCCTGATCCGAACAGGAGTTACATTTTTGGAGCAGCAGAAGCGGTTTATATTCCTGTCTCAAATCCGGAAAAGATAAATCTGATACTGCCTGCATTAAGAAATGCAGGAATAAATTTACCGGTCATAGGGACAAGTGACTGGAATAATGAAAAGATCCTTGAAGAGAATTCAGAATATTTAAGCCGGCTTTATTTCGAATCTGACTTTTATATTAAAGACGGATCAAAGAATGAGCTGTCGGATAAAAGTGAAACAGCCGAAAAGAATTATTATATGGGATATGATGCCATGAAGCTTGTCGCAAAACTGATAAGCGAAGGGAATAAAAGCAGAGGAAAGCTTTATGATGCTTTACAGAAAGTAAATGATTTTCAGGCAGTACATATTAATTATACTCTTAAAAACCGCTCTAATCATCAGATGATGATAATGAAATTCGAGAATGGTATACTTCAGCTTGTAGGTGATTATGTCTATTGATAAATTACATTAAAAAAAGAATGTAAGATGCTTTGAATGTTAGAGTTTAATTAATTATTTTTCAAACATAATTTAATTAAAGAATACAAAAACATAAATATATAATGTTTAATTTATCCATAAACCAAAATGTAAATTTTACGGAGGTTATCAAATTTGACAATTAAAGGAATTTCCAAAAAGGATTTATTATTAGCTGCCATACCATCAATTGTTGTTATTTTAATATCTCTCATCTTTGACTCTATATATCAAAATGCTTTAAAC